>NZ_JBFBAD010000073.1:0-52200 GCF_040682075.1 Actinoplanes sp. NPDC051411
TCTGACGCCCGCGGGGTTTGCGGGTGGCGGAACCCAGGTGCCATGACACCGGGCCCAAAAGGCAATCGCCCGCGGAGCGAAGCGGAGCCGGCAAACACAGCCGGCCAGCACAGCCGGCCACAGCCGGCCACAGCCGGCCACAGCCGGCCAGCACAGTCAGCCAGTACAGCTGGCCGCCGCAGGAGGGCGCCGTGGCCGCGGCGCCTTCCTGCGACGGCGTCTCGAGGAGGGTCTGAAGGCTCCCGTCGCCGCGAATGGGAGCGCTCCCATAATTGACTCAAAGATCGGTCACTGTCAACACGAAGTTTCCAGGGCTTGACAGGGATATGACGGGGGCCGGACGCTCTTGGGAGCGCTCCCATGTTTACGTGCGTCAATGGAAGGTGCCGGAATGAGAAGGTCGAGCATCGGCGCGACGGTCGCCGCTGCGCTTCTGGGAGCGACGACAGCCCTTGTCGTGGCCCAGCCGAACGTGGCCACGGCGGCCGCGGCCGAGCCCTACACCTGGAAAAACGTTCGTATCGACGGCGGCGGATTCGTCCCCTCGATCGTCTTCAACCCGGGCGAGAAGAACCTCATCTACGCCCGCACCGACATCGGCGGGGCCTACCGGTGGAACGAATCGGCCCAGAGCTGGACCCCGCTGCTCGACTGGGTGGGCCAGGACAACTGGGGCTACAACGGCGTGCTGAGCATCGCCCCCGACCCGGTGCAGACCAACCGGGTCTACGCGGCCGTCGGCATGTACACCAACGACTGGGACCCCAACAACGGCGCGATCCTGCGCTCGTCCGACAAGGGCAGCACCTGGCAGATCACCAAGCTGCCGTTCAAGAACGGCGGCAACATGCCCGGCCGGGGCATGGGCGAGCGGCTCGCGGTCGACCCGCACGACGACAGCCACGTCTACTTCGCCGCCGAGGGCGGCAACGGCCTGTGGCGCAGCACCGACTACGGCGCGACCTGGGCGAAGGTCACCAACTTCCCGAACGCCGGCAACTACGTGCAGGACCCGGCCGACACCAACCACTACCTGGACCAGAACCAGGGCCTGACCTGGGTCACGTTCGGCGCGGCCAACCAGATCTACGTGGGCGTCGCCGACAAGGACAACCCGGTCTACCGGTCGCTCGACAACGGAACGACATGGCAGCGCATCGCGAACGAGCCGACCGGATTCCTCGCCCACAAGGGCGTCATCCAGGGCAATTACCTGTACATCGCGACCAGCGACACCGGTGGACCGTACGACGGCGGCGCCGGACAGGTACAAAGACTTGACCTCACCACCGGCGTCTGGACCGACATCTCGCCGACCAAGGCCGCCGACTCGCCCTACTACGGCTACTCCGGGTTGACCGTCGACACGCTGCACCCGGGCACGCTGATGGTCGCCACCCAGATCTCCTGGTGGCCCGACGCGATCTTCTTCCGGAGCACCGACTACGGCGCGACCTGGACCCGCATCTGGGACTTCACCAGCTATCCGAGCGTCTCCAAGCGCTACACCATGGACATCTCGGCCGACCCGTGGCTCGACTTCAACACCAACCCGCAGCCCCCGGAGTCGACCCCGAAGCTCGGCTGGATGAACGAGTCCCTCGCGATCGACCCGTTCAACTCCGACCGGATGCTCTACGGCACCGGAGCGACCCTCTACGGCACCACCCAGCTGACCAACTGGGACAAGAACACCACGTTCACGATCAAGCCGATGGCCAAGGGCATCGAGGAGACCGCGGTCCTCGACCTGGCCAGCCCGCCGAGCGGCGCGCCGCTGGTCAGCGCGCTCGGCGACATCAGCGGCTTCTACCACGCCAATCTGGACGCGGTGCAGCCCAGCTTCCACGACACCCCGAGCCTGACCAGCAACACCGGCCTCGACTTCGCCGAGCTGAGCCCGAGCTTCTTCGTGCGGGTCGGCAACGCGGACGCGGCCCCGCACATCGGCATCTCCAACGACGGCGGCAAGACCTGGTATCAGGGCCAGGAGCCGTCCGGGGTCACCGGCGGCGGCACGGTCGCGGTCGGCGCCGACGCCAACTCCGTCGTCTGGGCGCCGGCCGGCACCGGCGTCTACTACAGCACCACCCGGGGCAGCACCTGGTCGGCGTCGACCGG
Source organism: Actinoplanes sp. NPDC051411 (assembly GCF_040682075.1). Classification (NCBI taxonomy): domain Bacteria; kingdom Bacillati; phylum Actinomycetota; class Actinomycetes; order Micromonosporales; family Micromonosporaceae; genus Actinoplanes; species Actinoplanes sp. NPDC051411. Next base: position 2,122 of record NZ_JBFBAD010000073.1, read on the forward strand.
CCTCCCGGCCGGAGCGCTGGTCGAATCGGACCGGGTCAACCCCAAAACCTTCTATGCGTACGCGGCGGGCAAGTTCTACACCAGCACGGACGGCGGGGCCACCTTTGCCACTTCGGCGGCCGCCATGCCCGCGGACGGACGCGTACATCTGAAGGCCGTGCCCGGCGCGGCCGGAGAGGTCTGGCTGGCCGGAAGCACCGGTCTGCTCCGCTCGACCGACTCGGGGGCCACGTTCAGCAAGGTGTCGTCGGTGACCTCGGGCGTCAACGTCGCCTTCGGCAAGGCCGCCCCGGGCGCGAGCCACCCGGCCGTCTTCCTGGTCGGCACCGTCGGCGGGGTGACCGGCGTGTTCCGCTCCGACGACACCGGCACGTCGTGGGTGCGGATCAACGACGACGCCCACCAGTACGGCAACGCGGGCGACGCGCTGGCCGGTGACCCGCGGGTCTACGGCCGGGTCTATCTCGGCACCAACGGCCGCGGCATCCTCTACGCCGACCGCCAGGGCGGCGCCACGTTGACGCCCCCGACCGGTGACATGACCACGCATCCCACCACGCCGGCGACCACGCCTGCCACCACGCCTCCCACCACGCCCGCGACCCCGCCGACGACGAAGCCGACCACTGCGCCGCCCGGCGGCGGCTGCACGGCCACGTACGAGATCACCGGGTCGTGGGGCGGCGGCTTCCAGGGGTCGGTGACGGTCAAGAACACCGGCACGGTCGCCACCAGGTCGTGGACGGTCGGCTGGACCTTCACCGCCGGCCAGACCGTCACGCAGTCGTGGGGCGGCACCGCCACCCAGTCCGGCACCGCCGTGACGGTCAAGGACGCCGGCTACAACGCGGTCCTCGCGGCCGGCGCCACCACCACCTTCGGATTCCTCGGCAACCTGCCCTCGACCAGCAACCCCGCGCCGTCCCCGGTCACCTGCACACCCGCTACCTGACGCTCGCACGCGGATGAGCCGGAACCCGGGTGCGGGGACGCCCGGGCTCCGGCCCATCGGAAAGGAGGCCCTGGCCGGCGAGCTCCTGGCCGTCACTCGCGCGCCCACACCCGTACCGAGAAAGGCGCCGCCGTCCCCGGCGCCGAGCCGACCCTCCCTCCTTTGTTCCTGAAAGGCCGACGATGAGAATCCTGCGATACGCGGTGGCCGCGCTCCTGGCCGTCACGGCCGGGCTGCTGATCGCGCCCAATGCCGCCTCCGCGCACGGCGCCATGATGATGCCGGGCAGCCGGACCTACCTCTGCTACCTGGACGGGCACGATCCGGTGACCGGCCAGATCATCCCGCACAACGCCGCCTGCGCGGCCGCGGTCGCCAAGAGCGGCCCGACCTCGCTCTACAACTGGTTCGCCGTGCTCCGCTCGGACGGCGCCGGCCGGGTGAACGGCTTCCTGGCCGACGGCACGCTGTGCAGCGGCGGGACGGGCGGGCCGTACGACTTCACCGGCTACAACCTGGCCCGTAACGACTGGCCGGTCACCCACCTGACCTCCGGGTCGACGGTGGAGATCGACTACAACGACTGGGCGAAGCACCCGGGCACGTTCTCGCTCTACGTCACCAAGGACGGGTACGACCCGACCAAGCCGCTGGCCTGGAGCGACCTCGACCCGACGCCGTTCTCCCAGTCCACCAACCCGCCGGCCAACGGCGGGCCGGGCAGCGACACCGGGCACTACTACTGGACGGCCAAGCTGCCCTCCGGCAAGACCGGCCCGCATCTGATCTATTCGGTCTGGTCGCGCTCGGACAGCACGGAGACCTTCTACGGCTGCTCCGACGTCGTCTTCGACGGCGGCCACGGTGAGGTCACCGGCGTCGGCACCGGGGGGACCCAGACCCCGCCGCCCACCCAGCCGACGACTCCGCCGCCGACCGGGCCGACCACCGGGCCGACCACCGGTCCGACCACTCCGCCGCCCACCTCCAGCGGCTGCCTCGCCATGTATTCGATCGACAACACCTGGAGCGGCGGCTTCCAGGCGACGGTCATGGTGCACTCGACCGACACGGCGCTCAGCCACTGGACGGTCAACTGGACCTGGCCCGGCACGCAGACGCTGGCTCAGGCCTGGAACGGCACCGCGAGCAGCAGCGGCTCGCTGGTCACGGTCAAGAACGCCAGCTGGAACGGCACCGTTGCGGCCGGCGACTACACGACGTTCGGGATCCTCGGCAACGGCACCGCGCCGCCGAGCGTCAACAACCTCACCTGCAGTACTGCCTGATTTTCGTCGGGCTTTTCGAAACGGCGGCCCGTTCCGGTCACTCGAACCGGGACGGGTCGCCGGCGCCGACCCGCAACACCTCGGCTTCGCCGTCGGAAAGATCGATCACGGTGGTCGGCTCGGTTCCGCTCTCGCCGTCGATCACCGCATCGAGTACGTGGTCGAGCGTCTCCTTGATCTCCCAGCCCATGGTCATCGGCTCGTCCTCGCCCGGCAGCAGCAGGGTGCTCGACACCAGGGGCTCGCCCAGCTCGTCGAGCAGCGCCTGGGTCACGACGTGCTCGGGGATGCGCACCCCGACCGTACGTTTCCTGGGGTGCAGCAGGCGCCGGGGCACCTCCCGGGTGGCCGGCAGGATGAACGTGTAGGGCCCGGGGGTGGACGCCTTGACCGCCCGGAACGACGCGTTGTTGATCTGCACGAACTGGCCCATCTGGGCGAAGTCGCGGCACATCAGCGTGAAGTGGTGCCGGTCGTCGAGGTGGCGGATCTCGCGGATCCGGTCGAGACCGTCCTTGTTGCCGATCCGGCAGCCGAGCGCGAAACAGGAGTCGGTCGGGTAGGCGATCACGCCGTCGTCGCGCACGATGTCGATGACCTGCCGGATCGCGCGGGACTGGGGATTTTCCGGATGTACGTCGAAATACTTCGCCACTCGCATCAGCTTAGGTGCCACCGGATCACGACTGGCCGTGTCCCCGCCGTTTCCGGCCGGGAAGAGTCGTCCTCGTGCGAAACGTGGCTGTGCTGCTCCCGGCGACCGTGCGTTCGTTCGAGCTGGCCGTCTTCGCCGAGGTCTTCGGCCGACCGCCCACGATCGACTACGCGGTGGCCTCGGAGCACCCGGGCGTGCCCGTGCCGGCCCCCGGAGGCCTGGCCGTCACGCCCGCCGCGGGCCTGGAGCGCCTGGCCGTCGCCGACCTGATCGCCCTGGTGCCGCCAGCCGGCGCGGTCCGCGAGGTGAGCCCGGCCGTCAGCGAGGCACTGCACGCGGCGGTCGCCCGGGGCGCCCGGGTGGTCGCGGTCTGCTCGGCCGCCTTCACCCTCGCCGCGACGGGTCTGCTCGACGGCCGCACGATCGCCGTCCACTCCTCCTGTGCCGGCCGGTTGACCGACTGGTTTCCGGCGGTCCGGGCCGACACCTCGGTCCTCTACCGCGACGACGACCCGTTCTTCACCTCGGCGGGCTCCGGCGCCGCCCTCGACCTGTGCCTGCATGTGCTGGCCAAGGACCACGGCGCCGCGGCGGCGGCCGAGGTCGGCCGCGGCATGCTGGTCGCCCCGCATCGGATGCCCTGGTTGAGGACGCGCTCGGACGCCGGCATCGGCCGGCTCCTCGAGTGGGCGATCGGCAACCTGCACGAGGACCTGTCGATCGACGTGATGGCCCGGCAGGCCCTGCTCTCGCGCCGCTCGCTGGCCCGGCGCTTCCGCGAGGCGACCGGCACCACGCCGTACGCCTGGGTGCTCGAGCAGCGGGTGCGGCTCGCCCAGCAGCTGCTGGAACGCGACCCGGACCTGGGCGTCGAGGACGCGGCGGCCCGCGCCGGCTTCAGCTCGGCGGCGTTGCTCCGTCAGCACTTCCAGCGCCGGTTCGGCTGTTCCCCGACCGAATACCGCGCTCGGTTCGCGCCGTCATCGCGCTGACGACCGCGGCCATGTCGGCCTTGCCGAGCCCGAGCCCCTCGGTCTCGGCGAACAACTCCTGACAGACGTCGAGCAGGGGAGAAGCGATGCCCCGTTCGCGGGCCGCCGCCGTGATCAGCCGGTTGTTGTAGTGCACGTCGGCGATCGCCGCCTGAGCCGGGAAGTCCCGGTCGACGAGCATGTCCGCCTTGCCCCGCGAGACGAAGCTGGCCATCGGCCCGGCGTCGAGCACGTCGCGCAGCAGGGCCGGGTCGAGCCCGTACCCCTCGGCGAAGTGGAACGACTCGGCCAGCCCGGCGACCATGCTGATCAGGAACGTGTTGACGGCCAGCTTCATCAGCAGCGCGTTGGGCACCGGTCCGCAGTCCACGGCCTGGCGGACCATGGGGGCGATGAGTGTCCTTATGCGCGCGGCCTCCTCGCCGGCCACCATGGCGACCAGTTGCGCGTTCTCGGCCGGCACCCGGCTGCCCGAGACCGGCGCCTCGACGTAGCTGCCGCCGGCTTCCTTGACCGCCCGTTCGAGCCCGGCCGAGTATTCGGGCGAGGTCGTGCCCATGGGCACGATCGTGTGGCCGTTGACGAGGCGCTCGAACTCCGCGGTGCGGCGACCGAGCACCTCGTCGATGACGTCGCCGTTGGCCAGCATCATCAGGACGGTCCCGGCCTTGTCGAAGACCTCGGCCACGCTGCGGGCCTGTTCCGCCCCATCGAGTGGCACACCCGACCGCGTCCATGACACCAGGCTGACACCGGCCCTGAGTAGGTTCGTTGCCATCGGCCGACCCATGACTCCGAGCCCCAGAAACCCCACACTCATGACCGAAAGATTATGGCTCCGCCTTCGCCGGGGCCGCAGCAATCGTGCGCCGGATCCGCGCCAATCATTCCGGTTCCCCGTCCTCCGATTCCTGGCCGTCCTCCTCGTCCGACAAGGGGACATAGACCACGCTGAGCCGGCCGGTCCACCGAGCGTGGATCCGGCCGCCCGGGCCGGCGACCGTCACGCCGTGGGTGCGGTCGGGGTCGGTCGCGGCCGGCGGGGGGAACGCGCGGTGGAGCCACTCGACGAAGGTGCCGTCCACGTCTCTGGAGCCGAGCACCAGGCTGAGGGCGTCCATGATCCCGCCGACATAGTGCTCGGGCTCGTCGTCGGGCAGCAGCACCGACAGCGCCGTCTCCATCACCAGGCGGGCGTCCGACTCCTCGCTCGCGCCGTGGGGCACCTGCGTGAGGTCGCCGATCCGCCGCCAGAAGGGAATGAGCGCATAGACCAGCTCCCGGGCGTCGATCGCGGTCTGGGCGAAGGCCGACTTGCGCAGCGACCGGCCGGTGTCGCTCTCGGCCGGCATGACGGCGTCGCGGGCCGCGCGCTCGACCGGATCGGAGGGCTGCGGCCGGTCCTCGAACGGCCACGGGAGCGAGCGGATGACACTGACCGGCGAACCGTCCTCGACCCGGATCAGCAGGCGGGCCGGCCGGTCGTCGAGCTCCCACCCGACCCGGAAGGCCTTCCACATCCGCCGGCCGTCCTCGTAGTCGAGCTGGCCCATCCAGAGCAGAGCCTGTCGCCGCCAGTTCACGACGACCGGCTCGCCGACCAGCTCGACGACGTCGACCGGGCCGTCGGAGAGCAGCACGGCCAGGCTGACCAGGTTGGCCGAGAACGCCGCCTGCCGGGTGGCAAGCGTTCGGCGGACCGGCTCGTAATCGGCGAGCGACCAGGTCGGCTGGGGATAGCCGGCGTCCGGGAGGAGCTGGAGGACCAGGTCGCGGCAGGCCGCCCGCACCGCGGGGGGAAGCTGGGCGATCATCGCCTGGCCGAACTCCCAGAGCGGCGCCCGGCGGGTGATCGAGACGAACGAGGTCAGGGCGTGGAAATAGCCCGCGTCGAGCGCGCCCCGGGTGCGGCCCTTCCGGAACGCGTTCTCCTCGGCCAGCTCGACCAGGGCGGCGACGATCTGTCTCGCGCCCAGGAACTCGCCGAAGGTGGCGTGCAGAAACTCGTAGCTGCGCTCGACGACGCCGGTGCCGGTCGTCGCCTGGGAGTCGTGGACGAAGAAGAACCGGCCGACCAGCATCTGGGCCGGAGTGAGCGGGCGCCCGCCCGACGAGGCGGTGCGGTCCGGGGCGGTCAGCAGGAGCGGCAGGTCGGCGTCCAGCTCGGCGTCGGTGACGACGTCGCGGCCGCGGTTGTGCATGGCGATCGCCACCGCGGAGAGGCGCCGCCACTCCGACTCGACCGCGGCCGCCCGCTGCTCGGCCGACTGCCGGGTGTCGAACTTGGCGACCTGCCGCTCGAAGAAGTCGGCGAAGAGGCGCTCGTAGAGCTCGGTGCGGCCCAGCCCGCCGCCGAGCGACTGCAGGTGGTTGGCCTGGCCGTCGTAGAGCGCCAGCAGCAGCAGGAGCAGCGGCTGCTCGGCCAGCTCGCGGTGCGCCAGCACGGACTCGAGCGCGAGGGGGCGGAGGCCACGTTCGGTGAACCGCGCGGCGTTGCTCCGGTTCCAGATCGAGAGCCAGTGGCCGATCTGCTCGTCGGAGAACGGTTCGAGCCGGACGACCGCGGTGTTCCGGGGGAAGCGGGCCCGGTCGGCGACCACGGTCCGGCTGGTCACCAGCATCGCGAGCGGGCGGCCGAGTTCCTGTTCGCGCTCCTGGAACCGGCTGAGCTGCTCCAGATAGTCGGCCCAGTTCTGCCCGGTCGCCTGGAGCAACTCGTCGAAACCGTCCATCATCACCACCGGCAGCGCGGTCCCGGCCCGGCGGACCAGTTCCGGCCACGTGACCTGTTCGCCCAGTTCGGCATAGATCGCCTCCTCGATCTGGGACTGCACCGGGGCGTCCGAGCGCACGTTGCGGAGCTCGACGCGTACGGGAAGGAAGTCGGCCTCGGTGAGCCGGGCCGCCAGACGGCGGGTGAGCACCGATTTGCCCGATCCGGGCTGGCCCAGCACGACCAGCGGGCGATCGGTCGCCTCCGGGCTGGTCAGGTGGGCGAGGGCGAAGGCCTGGACGTCCGGCACGGCCGCCGTCGGATGGTCCTGCCACCAGCGCTCGGTGGACGGCACGTCGTCCGGCCCCGCCGTCGCGACCAGCCCGCTCGGCTCGATGTAGCCCTTGGCCAGGGTCGGCAGCACCAGCCCGGCCGGGGTGTCGGCCGCCTTGAGGATCGGCTGGTCGAGGCGAGCCCGATAGAGCTGGGTCAGCCCGGACCGTGCCGCGTCGGCCGCCGACCGCAGGCCCCGCACCGCGTCGAGGACATCGCCGACCAGCAGCCGGGTGGCCTCCGACGACGTCATGTCGGACCAGAGCCGGAACTCGGGGATCTCGGCCGCCAGCCTCCGGTAGGCCGCGGTGTAGTGCCGGACCGCCGCGCCGGCCAGGTCGGCGGCGTCCCGGTAGGCCTTGACCGCCCCGAACGCCCGCAGCCCGCCCAGAAACTCGAACGTCGCGTTGCCCAGCTCCAGATAGAAGTGGGTGAGCGGCTTGTGGAACTGCTCGAACGGCTGGCGCGGCGAGGGCGCCGGGGCGGGCCGCTCGATCAGCACCGTCACCATCTCGGCGAACGACGACACCGGCCAGGCGTGCGCGGTCACCGCGACCTGCTCGGCGGCGGTCATCCGGGCGTCCTCGAGGCTGAAGCCGCGCGCGCCCAGCCACTCGTCGAGGGCGTCGAAGAAGGCGACCAGCACGATCACGCTGTGCGCGGCCAGCAGCTTGTCGGTGCGGTCGAACCGGCCCAGCCCCTCGACCCGGTCGCGCCACAGCCGGACGGCGCCCTGGCCCCAGACGACCATCTGGTCGCGGAGGGCGAAGAGGTCGACGGCGCTCGCGGTGCCGGCCGCCAGGCCGGCGGCCCCCACGCCGGCGGCCTGTCCCAGAGCGCCCACGAGCGGCGAGTCACCGTCGAGCAGCTTCACGGCGTCGGCAAAGGACAGTCCCCGGGATCGCATGACCCATCGTTCTACACGATCAGGTCGCCCAGGCCGACCAGGTGGAGGAGGCGGCCCAGGTGGCGGGTGGGCTGAGCGAGGCGGAGTCGCCGGCCGCCCCGGTGCAGGCGCTCGGCGGCGGCCGCGAGGGCGCGCAGACCGGCCGCGTCGATGAAGGTGAGTTCGCTAAGGTCGACGACGAGGTCGCGATCGGTGTCGATCCCACGTTCGAGGGCCTGCTCGAAGGCAGCCATCGTCGCCAGGTCGACCTCGCCGCGCGGATGCAGTGTCGTCATACCGGAAGAGCGCGGAACGGCAGTGAACTGTTACACCTGAACTTTTCCCCTCCTGAAACGACTAACCAGTTATGCAGACGCAATCCGTGACCGAGGCCATCGAGGCCGACACCATGTACGAGTACGGCCGGTGCGCGCCCACGGACGTGCTGGGTGTCGGCCTGGCCCGGATCGGCGGCGGGGTCGCCGTGTCGATGCGTAACGACCCGACCCGCTACTGGAGCAAGGCGCTGGGCTTCACCGCGCCGGTCACGGCCGACCTGATCGACGAGGTGCTCGACTTCTATCGCAAGGAGGGCAACCCGCACGCCGTCCTGCAGATCGCACCCGACCGGCTGCCCGCCGACTGGGACGAGATCTGCGCGGCCCGCGGCATCCGGGCCGGGTCGGAGTGGGTCAAGCTGGCGGCCGCGGTCCGCGACCTGCCGGTCGCCGCCGACGGCCCGTTGCGGGTCGCCCGGGTCACCGAGCAGGACGCCGAGCAGTGGGCCAGGGTCGTGACCACCGCCTTCGGCATGACCCAGGCCGGCCTGCCGGAGATGCTGGCGGCCACCGTGGGCAACCCGCGCTTCCATCCGTACGCCGTCTGGGCCGGCGACAGCATCGTCGCCGGCGCCAACCTGTTCATCGCCGGCGCCGTCGCCTCGCTGAACGCGGCCGCGACGGCGCCCGAGTTCCGGGGGCGCGGCGCCCAGACCGCCCTGATCCACGCCCGGATCGAGGCGGCGCGGGCGGCCGGCTGCCGGCTCGTGGTCAGCGAGACCGGCAAGCCCGCCCCGGGCGAGGGCAACCGCTCGCTCAACAACATGCGGCGGGCCGGCCTCCAGCCGTGCTACCCGCGGCGCAACTGGATCTGGTCCGGTCAGGAACGGTAGCGCCCGTCGAACCGCTCGCCCCGGCCGGTCTCGGTGAAGCTGAGCCCGACCGGCGAGCCGTCCTCGACGATCCAGTGCAGGGCGTAGGTCGCGCGGTACGCGGGCGGCCAGAACGACGAGAACTTGCCGTCCTCGATCACCGACCACTCGCCCTCGCTGGGGCGGCCGCCCTCGACGTACGTCGTCCGGCCGTCGGCGGTGAAGACCTGGGTCGCGCCGTCGCCGAAGACCAGGGTTCCGGCCGTCAGCGCCGCCGGCATGTCGGCGGCGGCGACCGGTTCTCCGTCGTTGTGGGGCCGGGTCATCACGTGTCCTTCCGTAGTTTCGAATACTTCACCGTCTGCGTCCCCGACCCGGCCGATTCTTACGGCGGGTCACCTGACTCCTCCCATCAGCCGGCTCAGGGGGCGGCTGATGGCGAGGAGGATCAGGCCCAGCACGACGGCGATCGCGCCCAGAACGCCGAAGTAGGCGACCTCATGGTCCTCGCTGTAGTAGGTCGCCAGGGTGCCCGACATCGCCGTGCCCAGGGCGACCGAAAGGAAGAACAGGGCGACCATCTGGGTCTGGAAGGCCTGCGGCGCCAACTTGGTCGACAGCGACAGGCCGACCGGGGAGAGCAGCAGCTCGGCGATCGTGAAGACCAGGATGATGCCGGTCAGGCCGAGCAGCGGCACCCCGCCCGGGCCGGTCCCCGAAAACGGCAGGAACAGCAGGAACGCCACGCCCATCACGATCGTGCCGGCGGCGAACTTCACCGGGGTCGTGGGCTGCCGGGGGCCGAGCCGCGACCAGAGGGCGGCGAACACCCCGGACAGGATGATGATGAAGACCGGGTTGATCGACTGCACCCAGGAGACCGGCATCGTCCAGCCGAACAGGTCACGGTCGAGCCGCTTGTCCGAATAGACCGTGACAACGGTGAATTGCTGCTGGTAGAGCGACCAGAAGGCGGCGCTGGCGATGAACATCGGGATGAACGCGTAGACCCGCTTGCGCTCCACCGCGTCGATCCGCCGCGAAGTCAGGATGACCGCGAAATAGGCGACAGCGGCGACGATGCTGAGAACGACCACGATCGTCGACAGGTGAGCGGCCGGGATCAGCCCGGCCAACGCCAGACCGGCGACGACGACCACGACCACGGCCGCGCCGAGCGCGACCGGAAGGCGCCGGTTCGGGGGCAGCGGATTCGCGACCTCCGTCGCCTTCCCGGAGAGGGCCCGCCGCCCGATCGAATACTGGACGAGACCGATCGCCATCCCGAGCGCGGCCAGCCCGAACCCCCAGTGGAACCCGGCATCCTTCTGCAACAGCCCGGTCAGCAGCGGCCCGACCAGCGCACCCAGGTTGATGCCGAGGTAGAAGAGCGAGAACCCGGCGTCCCGCCGGTCGTCACCCGGCTCGTAGAGCGTGCCCACGATCGCCGTCGCGGTCGCCTTCACCCCGCCGCTGCCCAGCGCGATCAGGATCAACCCGGTCGCCACGCCGCCCAGCCCGGGAATCAGCGCCAGACCCAGATGCCCGCACATGACCAGGATCGCGCTGCCGAACAGCACCCGCTCGGGCCCGAACAGCCGGTCGGCCAGCCACGCCCCGACCACGGTGGCCAGATAGACCGACCCGCCGTACGCCCCGACGATGCTGGTCGCGGTGTCCTGATCGATGCCGAGCCCGCCGCGCGACGTCTCGTAATACAGGTAGATCAGCAGAATGCCCTGCATGCCGTAGAAAGAAAACCGTTCCCACAGCTCCACGCCGAAGAGATTGGCCAGAACCCGGGGCTGCCCGAAGAATGTCCGCTCGCTCATGAAGCGTCACTACCCATTCACACCCGCCGCGCACCGGGCGATGCGCCGCCCCGGGCCGGCCACCGACTTCACGGCCCCCTTCGGCACGCCGGTTGCGGTCGGCGTGCCGCGTGGTCTCGGCTTCAGACGACGTGATGGTCGGGAACGCCCCCAGCTCGCCGCGCATCCGCTGGTCGCCCGGCCGACGCCAACGTCGTGGCCACCGCCCGCCGCACCACGACGACTACATCGTCGGGGCGCGCCCTGCGTCTTGGCCGCCGAGCGCCGTCACTTCGGCGGTGGCGCCGGGTGCTGTCGTTTCGGCGGGGACGCCGGGTGCTGTCGCTTCGGCGGTGGGGTCGGGTGCTGTCGCTTCGGCGGTGGCGCCGCGTGCTGCCGCCACCCGCAGCTGCAGCACCACGCCGTCGCCCCGCTTCGGCGGGGGCGCCGCCACGCGCCGCTACCTCGACGGCGCCACCGCCCCGGCTCCTGGAGCAGATCGGCCGCTGGGCCGACGCCGAGACCGGCCTGCGGCACCGGCTCGGCCCCCGGCCCCCGATGCCGGTCCCGGCCAGCGGCCGACCAGGACGACATCGTCACCGCGATCTCCCACGAGGGCCGAACGCCGCTGACCGCGGCGCGCGGCCACATCGACGTGATGGCCGAGACACTCGAGGCGATCGCGCCCGAGCTCGCGCGCTCGCGGTCGCGGAACCGAGGTCGGCGGCCGCGGTCGCCGCAACGCCGACTGGCTCTGCCGCACTCTCGACATGCTGCTGTGGGCGGCCGAGCAGCAGCGGCACCGGCCGACCGGCGAACGCGGGCTTCCCGATCCCGCCGGGCTGGTTGGCGCGGCCGCCGCGGGTGAGGATCGCCTACGCCTCGTCGCGCCGGCCGCCCGGTGCCGGCAACGGCCGACCCGCGCCTGCTCCTGATCGCGGATCTTCTTCTGGGGCCGCCGCGCCCGCCGAGTCGGCCGGCGTGACCCGCGGCGCTAGCGCTCGGTCAGCTCGCCCACCACATGCTCGGCGATCGCCAGTGACGAGGTGGCGGCGGGGGAGGGGGCGTTGCGGACCGCGGTCACCGGGCCGCGGTGGTGGATGCGGAAGTCGTCGACCAGGGAGCCGTCGGCGTCGACCGCCTGCGCCCGGACGCCCGCCCCGCCGCGTTCGACGTCGGCGACCTGGAGCTCGGGCACGTAGGACTGGGCGGCCGCGACGAACGCCCGCTTGGACGCGCTGCCGTAGAGCTCTTTGATGCCCGTACGCCAATGGCGGCGCGCCATGCGCCGGAAGCCGGACCACATCATGGTCTGCCAAAGGTCGCCGGCGGCGATGTTTCCCCAGGTGTAGCCCTCGCGGGCGAGCGCAAGCACCGCGTTGGGGCCGACCTCGACCGAACCGTCGACCCGGCGTGTCAGGTGCACGCCGAGGAACGGGTAGCGCGGGTCGGGAACCGGGTAGATCAGGCCGCGGACGAGGTCGGTGCGCTCCGGTTTGATCTTGTAGTATTCGCCGCGGAACGGCACGATCGCCGGGCCGGGGGTGTCGCCGGCCAGCTTGCTGACCCGGTCGGACTGCAGCCCGGCGCAGATGACGACCCGGTCGAAGCCGAATTCGCCGGCGGTGGTGGTCACCCGGGCGCCCTGGAGGCCGGTGACCTCGGCACCGAAGACGATCTCGCCGCCGGCCTGCCGGACGTCGTCGGCGTAGGCGTTGGCGACCGCCACGAAGTCGACGATCGCGGTGTGCGGCGAGTGCAGGGCCGCGACCCCGCGGGCGTGCGGCTCGATCTCGGTGATCTCGTCTTTCGGCACCCGGCGGAGGCCGGGGACCTCGTTGAGCCGGGAGCGCCGCTCGATCTCGTCGAGGCCGGGCACCTCGCTCTCGTCGCGGGCCACCACCAGCTTGCCGACCGCGTCGTAGGGCAGGCCGCGCTTGGCGCAGTATTCCTCGAGCAGCGTCATGCCGCGCCGGCACAGCCTCGCCTTGAGCGAGCCCGGCTGGTAATAGAGCCCGGCGTGCACGACGCCGCTGTTGTGCCCGGTCTGGTGGGCGGCGACGTGGTCCTCCTTGTCGAGGACCGTGACCGGATAGCCGAGTTCGGTCAGGCGGCGGGCGATCGCCAGACCGACGATCCCGGCCCCGACGACACCGAAGCGTGGCGGATTCGCAGACATCGGGACCAGACTAGTGATGCCTGGGTGCTCTTGGGGTAGGGAGAACGGTTGTGGAAACAGAGTTGTTCATCGGCGGTAAGTGGGTCCCCGCCTCTTCCGGTAAGCGTTTCGACGTGCTGGACCCGGCCACCGGCGACGTCATCGCGACGGTCGCCGACGGCGACGAATCGGACGCGATCGCCTCGGTGGACGCGGCGGCTGCGGCGGGTGCCGCCTGGGCGGCGACGGCTCCCCGCGTACGCGGTGAGGTACTCCGCAAAGCCTGGGAGCTGATGACCGAGCGGGCCGACGAGCTGGCCAAACTGGTCAGCCTGGAGAACGGCAAGGCGCTGGTCGACGCCAAGGGTGAGGTGGCGTACGCGGCGGAGTTCTTCCGTTGGTTCGCCGAGGAGGCCGTGCGGATCGACGGCCTGGTCAAGAACGCGCCGTCGGGGGCCAACCGCATCCTGGTCGTCCATCAGCCGGTCGGCGTCTGCGTGCTGGTCACGCCGTGGAACTTCCCGGCCGCGATGGCCACCCGCAAGATCGGCCCGGCGCTGGCCGCCGGCTGCACCGTGGTGCTCAAGCCGGCCAGCGACACCCCGCTGACCGCGCTCGCCATGGCCGGCATCCTGGCCGAGGCCGGCGTCCCCGAGGGCGTCGTCAACGTGCTGCCGTCGCGCAGCTCGGGCAAGGTCGTCTCGGCCATGCTGAAGGACCCCCGGGTCCGCAAGATCTCGTTCACCGGCTCGACCGAGGTGGGCCGCATCCTGCTCGCCCAGGCCGCCGAGAACGTCGTCAACACGTCGATGGAGCTGGGCGGCAACGCGCCGTTCCTGGTCTTCGCCGACGCCGACCTCGACGCCGCGATCGAGGGCGCCATGATCGCCAAGATGCGCAACGGCGGCGAGGCGTGCACCGCGGCCAACCGGTTCTACGTCGAGGAGCCGGTGGCCGCCGAATTCTCCCGTCGGCTCTCGGAACGGATGTCGGCCCTGGTCGTCGGCCCCGGCACCGAGGAGAAGACCCAGGTCGGGCCGCTGGTCAACGAGGAGACGGTCGCTAAGGTCGACGGCCTGGTGCGCGGCGCGCTCGACGAGGGCGCGTCGGCGACGATCGGCGGGTCGCGGCCGTCCGGCCAGGGCTTCTACTATCCGCCGACCGTCCTGACCGGGGTCGCGCCGGGCTCGGCCATCCTCCGCGAGGAGATCTTCGGCCCGGTCGCCCCGATCGTCACCTTCACCGACGAGGCGGACGCCGTGCGCATGGCCAACGACACCGAGTTCGGCCTGGTGGCCTACCTCTACACCGCCGACCTCGCCCGCGGCCTGCGGGTGGGCGAGGCGCTCGAGGCCGGCATGGTCGGCCTCAACCGGGGCCTGGTCAGCGACCCGGCGGCCCCGTTCGGCGGCGTCAAGCAGAGCGGCATCGGCCGCGAGGGCGGCCACGAGGGCCTGCTGGAATACCTGGAGTCGAAGTACATCGCAGTAAATTGGTAATAATCGGACAGGACGGCGGCGGCAGCCAGCCGCACCCGCAATCCACACGTTCCGCATCTGGGAGGCCCGGCCGACGGTCGGGCCTCTCTGGTCGGCCGTTACCGGCAGCTGATCCAGCAGGTGCGGCACGCGCTGCGGCTCGGGCTGCTCCCGGGGTGGCCCTGGCCGCGATGGCCCTGGCCGCGATGGCCCTGGCCGCGATGGCCCTGGCCGCGATGGCCCTGGCCGGGCCGACCACGCCGGTCACCCTGACCCGGGCGCGGCCCGGCGAGGCGGTCGATCACCTGATGACTCACAGCGGCGGCGACATGGAGGTCCACGGCGCGGACCCGGAGGCGCCGGGCTGGGTGATCCGCGACGACAGCCTGACTCCTTCGGGCAAGGTCTTCACCGGTCCGACCGACCGGAATGCCTGCGGCCCGAACGCCGACCGGACGGCTTGCCCCCGATGGCTTGATTCGCAGCATCTGACGCAGCGGCGATCGTACATTCCGGACAATCAGGTCTCGACCCTGCAATGGCGGGAATTGGAGGTATTAGCCGCTATATCTCTGGCGCTGGCGGCCTTTTGTGGCTGGTGGATCTGCCGGCGGGTGAATTAGCGGGCAGGCGGAAGCGGCGCGCGGTGGGCCGACCGGCCCCTGCGCGTTGCGTAGTCGGA
This sequence comes from Actinoplanes sp. NPDC051411, assembly GCF_040682075.1. Classification (NCBI taxonomy): domain Bacteria; kingdom Bacillati; phylum Actinomycetota; class Actinomycetes; order Micromonosporales; family Micromonosporaceae; genus Actinoplanes; species Actinoplanes sp. NPDC051411. The sequence goes on from NZ_JBFBAD010000073.1 coordinate 17,221, forward strand.
GGATGCTTACGGACGGGAAATGAACTATTTTTCTTCCTCGTGCCGTACCCCTTGTCGGGTGCCTCGCGCTTTGGTCGATACTAGTGCGGCCTGTCGGCGCCCCCCACAGGTAGCGATCCACCCGGAAGGACTGCTCCCCAATGCGCAAGAGACTGTTGACCTTCGCGGCGGTCGGTCTGCTGGCGACGGCAACCATGACTGCGTGTGACAGTTCCGATGACCAGACCACCACCGCCGCCACGACCAGCAACACGACGGTCGGCAAAGGTGACGGCAAGGCCCGGGTCGGCGTCATCCTCCCCGACACGGTCAGTGCCCAGCGCTGGGGCTCCGCCGACCCGAAGTACCTGCAGGCTTCCTTCAAGGCCGCCAACGTCCCGGTCGAGATCGAGAACGCCCAGGGCAACCCGGCCGACTTCGTCAAGATCGCCCAAAACATGATCGACAGCGGCGTCAAGGTGCTGATCATCGCGAGCATCGACTCGGTCAGTGGCAAGGCGGCCCTCGACATCGCCCACGCCAAGAAGATCCCGACGATCGACTATGACCGGCTGACGCTCAACGGCGGCGCCGACTACTACGTCACCTTCGACGCCGGCCTGGTCGGCAACTACCAGGCGTACGCGCTGACCAAGTGCCTCCGGGACAAGGGTAAGAACAACGCGGTCATCGCCGAGGTCAACGGCTCGCCGACCGACAACAACGCCACGCTGTTCAAGGCCGGCTACGACGAGATCCTCAACAAGGCGTACGACGAGGGCACGCTGGTCAAGGGCCCGGACCAGTCGGTCACCGACTGGAAGCCCGAGATCGCCGCCACCGTCTTCGCCCAGATGCTGAGCCAGCGGCCCGACATCGGCGGCGTGCTGTCGGCCAACGACGGCATGGCCGGCGCGGTGATCAGCGTGCTGAAGAAGAAGGGCCTCGCCGGCAAGATCCCGGTCACCGGGCAGGACGCCTCGGTCGCCGGCCTGCAGGCGGTCCTCACCGGCGACCAGTGCATGACGGTCTACAAGCCGATCAAGCCGGAAGCCCAGGCCGCCGCCAACATGGCCGTCGACCTCTTCAAGGGTCAGAAGCCGCTCACCAAGGACAAGACCAAGGACCCGGAGTCGGGCGCCTACGTGCCGACCACGCTGGAGTCGCCGCAGTCGATCACGATCGACAACGTCGACGACGTGATCAAGGACGGCTTCGCCACCGTCAAGGAGATCTGCACCCCGGCCTACCAGGACGTCTGCCGCGAGCACAAACTGATCAAGTAACGGAACAGGTTTCTGGAGAGCGAGGGCCGGTGGAACCGGCCCTCGCTTTTGCGTGACCAGGCCGTGTCGGGTGTGGGACGTGGGACCGGATCCTTGTCAAAGCCCAGGTGTTCGACGACGGGCAGCCCGTCGAACGGATCATCAGCGTGGGCTCCAGCGGCGTGCGGGCCCACCAGCACGCCGCCGGAGCCGGCAAAAAGGGGGATCTGCCGGCGGTATCGCCGTGGCTGCGCAGGACGGTGAAGCGTTGGGCCGCTCCCGAAGCGGGCTGAGCACCACAATCCGTTTGGCGGTCGGCGGGCGCGGCCGGCCGCTCTCGGTGCTGCTTACCGCAGGCCGGGCCGGCGCCAACCCGCAGCTGTTTGCCCTGCTGGACGCGATCGCGCGGTCCGCGACGGCAGACCGGGCCGACCGCGGGAGAGGCCGGACATGCTGTTCGCCGCAAGGCCTACGCCCACGACTGGACCCGGCGCGGGCTACGCGAACGCGGGATCGCGCACACCAGCGCTGAACGAGCCGACCAGATTGGCCGCCGGGCGGCGAAAGGCGGCTCGGGCGGGCGACCGCCGGACTTCGACGGCGGGATCCACCGGCACACAAACGTCGTGGAACGCCGGTTCAAACGGCAGCCCTCTACCCGGCATCGCTACTGCTCATCGCCGCTCTGATCAAGGCTCCGATGATCGGCAGGTAACGGCCGGCGTTGTGCGGCGTGGCGGTGATCGATAGAAGGTGGAGGTCTGCGGTAGGCGGTTTACGACAGACTCGCCGACCGCCTCGAAGCCACCCGTCGCCATCATCAAGCAATGGCGCCCTGGGCCAGGAGCTCCTTCACCCGGGGGAGGACCTGCGTGGCGTACAGCTCGATGGTCGTCATCATGCGCTCGTGAGGCAGTGTGCCGGCCGAGTACTTGAGGTCGAAACGCTGGATGCCGAGCGCCTTCACGGTCGCGGCGATCTTCTGGGCGACGGTCTCCGGCGAGCCGGCGTGCCAGGCGCCGACCTTGATGTCGTTGACGAAGCGGTCGTGGGCGAGCGGCGGCCACCCCCGCTCCCGCCCGATGCGGTTGAGCATGTTGCGCGCGTGCGGCCAGAGCACGTCGATCGCCTCCTCGTCGGTCTCGGCGACGAAGCCCGGGCAGTGCACGGCGACCGGCAGATCTTCCGGCTGGTCGAACTCCTTGAGCGCGCGCCGGTAAAGGTCGACGTAGGGCGCGAACCGGGCCGGCTCGCCGCCGATGATCGCCAGGGTGAGCGGGAAGCCGTACTGCGCGGCCCGGACCACCGATTCGGGGCTGCCGCCGACGCCGATCCAGGTGCGGATGTGGCCGGACTCGGTCTTCGGATAGACCTGCTGGTCGGTCAGCGGCGGCCGGACCGTGCCCGACCACGTCACCGGGCCCTCGGTGAGCAGGTGCGACATGAGGTCGGCCTTCTCGCTGAACAGCTTGTCGTAGTCGGTGAGGTCGAAGCCGAACAGCGGGAACGACTCGGTGAACGAGCCCCGACCGAGGATGATCTCGGCCCGCCCGTTCGAGACCGCGTCGAGGGTGGCGAACCGCTCGAAGACGCGGACCGGGTCGTCCGAGCTGAGGACCGTGACCGCGGTGCCCAGCCGGATCCGCGAGGTGCGGGCGGCGATCGCGCCGAGCACGATCTCGGGCGACGAGACCGCGAAGTCGTCACGATGGTGCTCGCCGAGACCGAACGCGTCGACGCCGAGCCGGTCGGCCAGCACGGCCTGCTCCACGACGTTACGGATCACCTGGGCGTACGGAAGCTTTTTGCCGTCGGAACCGACGGTGACGTCGCCGAACGTATCGAGACCGAATTCCACAGAACCGATCCTAGGGGCCAATTCTACCGGCGGCCTTTCAGCCGCCGGCCGAGCTCCCGTGCGATCTCCTTCTGAGCGTCACGCTCGGCCATGACCTGGCGTTTGTCGTACGAGCGGAGGCCGCGCGCGAGGCCCAGCTCGACCTTGGCCCAGCCGTTGTTGAAATACATCGACAGTGGCACCAGGGTCAGGCCCTTGCCGTCGTCGAGCTGGTGCAGGATCTTGGCGATCTCCAGCCGGTGGAGCAGCAGCTTGCGGGTGCGCCGGGGCACGTGGTTGGTCCAGCTGCCGTAGCCGTACTCCGCGATGTGCAGACCGTAGAGCAGGATCTCGCCCTCGTGCTCCTGGGCGAACGCGTCGACCAGCGACGCCCGGCCCTCGCGCAGCGACTTCACCTCGGTGCCGGCCAGCACGAGGCCGGCCTCCCACGTCTTGAGGATCGCGTAGTCGTGCCGCGCCTTCTTGTTGGAGGCGATGAGTTTCCGGCCCTGTTCCTTCACCACGCTGAAGAACCCTAGGGCACCGGGCGGCGCATCGAGTAGGTGACGCTGCTCAGACGATGCGGTTCGTCCTTGACGTGGACGACGGCCCGGTCGTACGCCTGCCAGCCGGCGGCCCCGGCCCGGTTGAGGTGCTGCAGGTCGTCGAAACGCTCGTCGGTTCCCCAGCGCAGGATGCCGCCCGGGTGATGGAAGGTGGCGGTCCAGTCCATGAACCGGTCGGTGCCGAGTGTCCCCGCCGCGCGGTAGTCCAGCCGCGCGTACTCCCAGTTGGTCACCGTTCGATTATGCCGGGTCGATCTTCGCCTCGCTGTCCGAACCTCCGGTTCGCATTGTTCGCATGCCCGACACAACGGCGTGACACCGACCCTGAGATAACCCTGAGCTCGGGGTATTCAGGGTTGGGCAGCTTTGACGCTCCGGAATACGCTCCGCGCGAATGGACTGTCTCGGGGGGAGACCAAGATGGCTACGGGTGGGATGGCGCGGCTGGTCAGCGGCCGCCGGTCCAAATGGATAGTGCTGGCACTGTGGATCGTCGTGCTGGCGGTGGCGGCACCGATGGCCGGCAAGCTGAGCGGCGTCGAGAAGAACGACAACTCGGCCTGGCTGCCCGGCAACGCCGAGGCGACCAAGGTGTCCGAGCTGCAGAAGCAGTTCCAGCCGGACGACATCGCGCCGGCGCTCATCGTCTACGAGCGCGACGGCGGCATCACCGCGGCCGACCAGGCCAAGGCGGCCGCCGACGCCCAGGCGTTCGCCGGCGTCCCGGGCCTCGCCGGGCAGGTGTCCGGTCCGGCGCCGAGCAAGGACAAAGCGGCCCTGGAGACGCTCGTCCCGATCAAGGTGGACAGCGCCGGCTGGGACAAGATCGTCGACAGCACCGACGCGATCAAGAAGATCACCGGCACCGGCTCGGCCGGACTCAGGGTCTATCTGACTGGCCCGGCCGGCAGCGCCGCCGACTCGGCGAACGCGTTCGACGGCATCGACGGCACCCTGCTCTACACCACGCTCATCGTGGTGGCGCTGATCCTTCTGATCACCTATCGCAGCCCGATCCTCTGGCTGCTGCCCATCATGTCGGCCGGTGTCGCGCTGACCGGCGCGCAGTCCCTCATCTACCTGCTCGCCAAGCACGCCGGCCTGGTGGTCAACGCGCAGAGCGCGGGCATCCTGACCGTCCTCGTCTTCGGCGCCGGCACCGACTACGCGTTGCTGCTGGTCGCCCGCTACCGGGAAGAACTGCGCCGGCACGAGGACCGGCACGAGGCCATGCAGTTCGCCCTGCACCGGGCCGGGCCGGCGATCATCGCCTCGGCGGCGACGGTGGCCGTCGGCATGTCGATCCTGACCCTGGCCGAGGTCAACTCGACCAGCGGACTCGGCCCGGTCGCCGCGCTCGGCATCGTGGTCGGCCTGCTCGTCATGATGACCCTGCTGCCCGCCCTGCTGGTCATCTGCGGCCGCTGGCTCTTCTGGCCGGTGCGGCCGAAGTTCGGCACCCCCGAGCCGACCGCGACCGGCCTCTGGGCCCGGCTCGGCGGCCGGATCGCCCGGCGCCCGCGCACGGTCTGGGTCTCCACCGCGGTTGTCCTCGGCGCGATGGCGCTCGGGTTGCTCCAGCTCAACGCCAACGGCCTCAAGTCCGGCGACACCTTCACCACCAAGCAGCCGGCCGAGATCGGACTGGAGGCGATGGCCCGGCACTTCCCGGCCGGCCAGGGCCAGCCGGTCGCCGTCATCGCCGCCGCGGGCAGCGCCGACCAGGTGCGCCAGGCGCTGGCCGGCACCCCCGGCATCACCTCGGTCGCCGATCCGGTGGTCAGGAACGGGCTGGTCGAGCTGGACGGCACGCTCCAGGCGGCCCCCGACAGCGACGCCGCGCAGGCCGTGGTCAAACAGGTGCGTACGGCGGTGCACGCGATTCCCGGCGCCGACGCCCGGGTCGGCGGCATGACCGCGATGACGATCGACATCAACGACGCCAACCGGCACGACAACCAACTGGTCATCCCGTTGGTGCTGCTGGTCGTGCTGGTCATCCTCGGCCTGCTGCTGCGCTCCGTCGTGGCGCCGCTGCTGCTCATGGTCACGGTGGTGCTGTCGTTCGCGGCCGCCCTCGGGGTGAGCGCGCTGGTCTTCCGGCACCTGTTCCACTTCGGCGGCGAGGACACGTCGTTCCCGCTCTACGTCTTCGTCTTCCTGGTCGCACTCGGCATCGACTACAACATCTTCCTGATGACCCGGGTGCGCGAGGAGTCGCAGAAGCACGGCACCCGGCGGGGCGCGCTCACCGGCCTGGCGGCGACCGGCGGCGTGATCACCTCGGCCGGCATCGTGCTGGCGGGAACGTTCTCGGCGCTCGGCAGCCTGCCGCTGGTCGCGTTCGCCGAGATCGGCTTCGCGGTCGCGTTCGGCGTGCTGCTCGACACCCTGATCGTACGGTCGGTGCTGGTCACCGCCCTCACCCTGGACATCGGCCGGGCGATGTGGTGGCCGAGCAGGCTGGCCCGGGTGCGCGACGAGGAAGAGTCCGCGGAGGTGACCGCGCCGCCGGAAGCGGTGCCCGCCCGATGACTGGCGTTGTCAGCATCTGAACGCAAGCTGTCCTCTGGCCTGGCGCCCCCGCAGAGTCGGGGAAAGATTCCCCAACGGCGAGGGAGCCAGGCCATGAAGGCCGTACGCGTGCACTCCTACGGAAAACGCCCGTCCGTCGACGAGATCCCCGATCCCCGGCTGACCGGGCCGCTCGACGTCCTGGTGCAGGTCGGCGCGGCCGGGCTGTGCCGCACCGACCTGCACATCGTCGAGGGCCAGTGGGCCGACAAGTCCGGGGTGCAGCTCCCGTACGTGATCGGCCACGAGAACGCGGGCTGGGTCCGCGAGGTCGGCAGCGCGGTCACCAACGTGGCGCCGGGCGACGCGGTGATCCTGCACCCGCTGGTCACCTGCGGGCTCTGCCGGCCGTGCCGGGCCGGCGACGACGTGCACTGCGAGAACTCGAAGTTCCCCGGCATCGACACCGACGGCGGCATGGCCGAATACCTGGTCACCAACGCGCGCGCGGTGGTCAAGCTGGCCGACGGGCTGGAGCCGGCGGCGGTCGCGGCCCTCGCCGACGCGGGCTTGACCGCTTACCACGCCGTACGCAAAGCGGTGCCTCTGCTCTATCCGGGCACGACCTGTGTGGTGATCGGTGCGGGCGGCCTCGGCCACATCGGCGTGCAGTGCCTGCTCGCCATGACCGCCACGCGGGTGGTCGTCGTCGACCCCTCGCCGGGGGCCCGCGAACTCGCCACCTCGCTCGGCGCCCACGAGGTGTTCGCCGACACCTCCGAGCTGCACGACAGCGCGCACGTGGTGCTCGACTTCGTCGGCGAGCAGGGTGCCGAGAAGGAGGGCCTGGCGGTCACGCGGCGGGCCGGCAGCTACTTCGTGATCGGCTACGGCGGCTCGATCGACATCCCGACCATCGACCTGATCTCGACCGAGCGCAACATCATCGGCAACCTGGTCGGCTCGTACAACGACCTGGCCGAACTGATGACGCTCGCCGCCCAGGGCAGCGTGAAGCTGCACACCAAAACCTATCCACTGGCCGCCGTGAACGAAGCCATGGACGACCTCGAAGCCGGACGCCTGCAGGGACGCGGAATCCTGGTTCCCTGATGTACAGCAAGGACGGTGTCGACTACTACATCATCGACGGTCACACCCACTTCTGGGACGGTTCGCCGGCCAATCAGATCAACCGCTACGGCGAGGGATTCATCAAGTGCTTCCACGACTACCACTCGAATCTCTCGCCGGACGAATACAAGTGGTCACTCCCGGAATTCGAGCGCTACTCCGAGGAGAAGATGATTCACGACCTGTTCGAGATCGGATATGACGACCTGGCCATTCTCCAGTCGACATATCTGACCGACTGGTTCGTGAACGGCTTCAACACGACCGAGCAGAACGGTTCGCTCGCCGAACGGAATCCCGGCCTCTTCATCGTCAACGGTCGCTTCGACCCGCGCGACGGCGAAGCCGGGCTGGAGAAGCTGGAACGGTTGCACGAGCGGTGGCGGCTGCCCGGGGTCAAGCTCTACACCGCCGAGTGGAAGGGGGATTCGAAGGGCTGGAAACTGAGCGATCCGTGGGCCTACCGCTATCTCGAGAAATGCCTGTCCCTGGGCATCCGGAACATCCACGTGCACAAGGGCCCGACGGTCTACCCGATGAACCGGGACGCCTTCGACGTGGCCGACGTGGACGACGCGGCGACGGCCTTCCCCGACCTGCGCTTCATCGTCGAGCACGTCGGGCTGCCCCGGCTGGAGGACTTCTGCTGGATCGCCACGCAGGAGCCCAACGTCTACGGCGGACTCGCGGTGGCCATGCCGTTCCTGCACAGCCGGCCGCGCTATTTCGCGCAGATCATCGGCGAACTTCTCTACTGGATCGGCGAGGACCGGATCCTCTTCGGCAGCGACTATGCGATCTGGCAGCCGAAATGGATGGTCGAGAAATTCGTCGACTTCCAGATCCCCGACGACATGCAGGGGGAATACGGTGTCCTCACCCCCGACGCGAAGAGGAAGATCCTCGGTCTCAACGCGGCCGGCCTCTACGACATCAAGGTTCCGGCGTGACCCTTCTCTCGGCGGTGACGGCGGCCCTGGGCTCGGTGCGGGATCCCGAACTCGACCGCCCGCTCACCGACCTCGGTTTCGTTTCCCGGATCACCATCAAAACCCCTTCCGGAGTACGCGTCGAGCTCCGCCTGCCCACCTATTTCTGCGCCCCGAACTTCGCCTGGCTCATGGTCGCCGACGCCCGTGACGCCGTGGCGGCGGTTCCCGGCGCGGGGCCGGTCGAGGTGGTTCTGCTGGACCACTTCGTCTCGGCCGAGATCAACGAGGGGGTCGCGGCGGCGTCGTCGTTCGCGGACGCCTTCGCGTCGGACGATGTCGACTCGTCGCTGGCGTCGTTGCGGACGACGTTCGAGCGGAAGGCACATCTGGCCGCCTCCGAACGCCTGTCCCGCTCGCTGCTCGCAGCGGGAGTGCCGGCCGCGTCGTTGCCGGCGCTGTCGTTGGCCGCGGCATCATCGTCGTCACCGGCGGACGCGGCGGCGGTCTCGCAGCGCCGGGAAAGGCTCGGCATCGAGTCGTCGTGGGCCTTCTGCGACGACCGGGGCGACCCGTTCGACGCCGGGCGGCTGCCGCGGTGGCTGCGGTTCGCCCGCACGGTGAGGGTCAGCATCGAGGGCAATGCGGGCTTCTGCCGGGGCCTGCTCGAAACGAGATATCGGACTGTCGTCCCGGACCGGCCCTAGATCAGACGGCCGTTGCGGGCGGCCGTGTTCAGCGCGACCGCCCGGGTGGCTCGCACGGCCCCCAGCCGTACCGCCCGCTCGACCGACCATCGGTCGGCTCGCAGCCGGGCGGTCGGCATCGAGATCGCCACCGCGCCGACGAACCGGCCGGCGGCGTCGGTGACCGGGGCGGCCAGGCAGGTCAGGCCGGCCTGGAACTCGTCGACCTCGATCGCGAGCCCGGTCCCGCGCACCTGGGTGAGCTGGCGGTCGAGCATTGTCCGGTCGGTGACCGTGGCCGGGGTGACCGCCGGGGTGCCGGTGTGGTCCAGCACGATCTCCAGGTCGTCCTGGCCCAGCGTGGCGAGCATCAGCTTGCCGAAGGCGGTGGCGTGTGGGGCCTGATGGAAACCGACGTCGAGGGGGCGGATGCGGGGATGCTCGGGGCACTCGGCCACGTGCGCGACGATCATGTCGGTGTCGCGCAGCGCCGCGTAGTAGGCGGCGGCGCGGGCCTGCTGGTGCAGCACGCCCGCGACCCGTTCCACCTCGGCCGGCACGGCGATCTGGCGGCGGAGCCCGCGCGCCAGATCGTCCACGCGGTGGCCCAGCGCGTACGCCCGCTGGTCGCCCAGATGGACCAGATAACCTCCGGTAACCAAGGTCGTGAGCAGGTGATATGTCGTCGGGAGGGTGAGGCCGAGCGCCTTCGCGACGTCCCGCGCCGCCACCGGGCCGGGAGCGGCGGCGATATGGTCGAGGACCCGCATCGCCCGCTCGACGGACTGCAGAAGTCCCGTTCCCTTGCCGGCCATGACCCCACCCTCCGTCCGCCAAGGTCGGAAACGGAAGCCCACTGACTGATCGCGCGAAAGGTGAGCCAAGATGATCTTCATTACCGCCAAGTTCACGGTCAAGCCCGAGTACGCCGACGACTGGGCCCGCATCAGCGGCCCGTTCACCGAGGCGACCCGCGCCGAAGCGGGCTGCAAGTGGTTCGACTGGTCGCGCAGCCTCGACGACCCCACCGTGTACGTGCTCGTCGAGGCCTTCCGCGACGGTGAGGCGGGCGGCGCCCACGTCGGCTCGGCCCACTTCAAGCAGGCCCAGCAGGATCTTCCGCAATACCTGGTCGCCACCCCGAAGATCATCAGTCAGACCGTCGACCAGGACGACTGGTCCGAGCTGGGCGAGCTGGCGGTCCGGTAACGCGTACGGCCGGTAACGCGTACGGAAGGTGCGGCCGTCGCCGGACGGCCGCACCCGATCGGCGGGGTTTTCAAGGCGTGAAGGACTCGATGCACTTCATGAGCTCGGCCGCCGCCTCCGCCTCGGAGAGCTGGCCCGCGTCGGTCGCGACCTCCAGCATCTCGAGCCGGCTGCGGACGGCCTGCGCCTTGGCGATGCTCTCGTCCAGGTGGTGCGACTTCATGAGTTGCGTGGCGACGGTCGCGGTCAGCGAGCAGACCGCGGCGGCGGCGCACAGCAGTTGCCAGGCCGGTGAGGACAGTCCCAGCGTGGTGGTCAGCCATTCGGCCAGTGGTTTCCCGCCCAGCGCGGGCGCCGCGGTCATCGCCGCCGCGAGTGCGCCGGTGATCAGGGCGAGACGGAGCAGGCGGTCGCGGCGCGCCACCACGGCCGAGAGGTACGCCTCGACCGCCTGGCGTTTGCGCCCGATCGACAGGTAGAGAGTGCCGTCGTGAACTTCGGTGATGGTCATGACTTTTCCGATCCGGCCCGTCCCGTGACGAGTTTGGCTGCTCGGCGTCCCAGGCGGGCGCCATCGATCATGGACTTCCGGAAATGCAGGCCGGCCCGGACGCGGGCGCCGCTGACCTCGTGCCCGGGCTCGGTCAGGCGGCGATAGGTGCGTGTGGTGCCGGTGACCGTGCTGGTCATCGTCAACGGCACCCGGGTGGTGCCGAAATGCGCGGCCAGCGCGGTGGTGACGGCGGTGGTCAAGCTGGCGTGGGCCGACGGATATTCGGGGTGGTTGACCACGAGCAGCGATCTCCACGTCGGATCCGCGGTCGTGGCCGGATTGCCGTCGGTGCCGGCGCGGCCGATCGCGTGCACCGGCCGCCAGAAGAGGAAGTGGTATTTGGCGTCGAAGCAGCCGATCAGGGCGTCGGCGGCCGCGATCTGGACGACACCGAGCATCCGGGCGGCGGCTTCGGTGCCGAGACCGCGGTCCGCGGCCAGCCCGCGGAGGGTGCGGCTCCACTGCGTGTACGGGTTCTCGGCCCAGAACTGCACCGTCTCGGTCTGAGCGGCGCTGCGCCGGGTGGAGTCGATCCGCCCGTACTCGTCGGTCTCCCGCCAGTCCGCGGTGTAGGCGGCGCTGGTCAGCCCGTTCGGTCCGGCCGGGCGGAACTGGCGGGGCGAGGCCATGAGCAGCGGCCGCACGCCGACCAGCTTGACGTCGACCGGGGTGGCCGGCGTGCCGTCCGGGTTGCTGACGACCGGTTCGAAGACGCCCGGCCCCGGCGCCGGCTGCGCCCACGGCACGACGGCGTCGAACCCGTCGTCCGCCCGTCGCCGCAGGATCTCCTCGGCGACGGCGCGGCCGGTGGCGAGGCCACGGCGTACCTCCCGCGTGCCGGGCAGAAGAGCCCGATAGCTTTCGTATGCTTCGGCCAGGACGGTCGCCTGCGCCGGCAGGCGGCCGGCCAGCACCGTGTACGCGGCGGCCGCCACCGCCGCATCGACGTCACCGCCCCGGGCGCTCGGTAAATCTCCCAACAGCGGCCGGAATCGCCTGCCGGCCGCCGCCCCGGCGTCGTGGATCGCGCCGTTGACGATGCCGCCGAACACTCCCGCGCTGCCCGGCGGCCGGCCCGGGGCGATGACCGTCTCGGCGATCCCGCTGAAGTACAGCGCGGCGTTCGGCGGGCGCCCCCCGCTCGACCGGACCGGTGCCGGAAGTACCGCCGCGGCGGCCGTCGCGACCAGTAGATCTCTGCGCTTCATGGTCCTCACTGCCCTTCGAAGAGGTGGACACTCCCAGGAAGTGTTCGACCGATCTCGAAATAGGGGAAGTACGGATTCCGGACCGCCCTCGGTCGGGGGACACTCGCGGCCATGAAGACCTACGGTCAGTACTGCCCGGTGGCCAAGGCGGCCGAAATCCTCGGCGACCGGTGGACTCTGCTCATCGTGCGCGACCTGCTCTTCGGCCCGGTCGGCTTCAACGAGCTGGCGCGCGGCCTGCCCGGCATCTCGCGGAGCGTCCTCAGTGACCGCCTCCGCCATCTGGAACGGCTCGGCCTGACCGAATGGGCCGGCACCGGCTATCAGCTGACCGGACCCGGCCGGCACCTGACCCCGGTGGTCAGGGTGCTCGGTGACTGGGCCGCCCGGTGGATCCTCGAGGACCCCAGCCAGGCCGAACTCGACCCCGACCTGCTCATCCTCTGGATCAGCCGGCACGTCGCCGTGGACGCGCTGCCGCCCCGCAAGGCGGTGGTCGACTTCCGCCTCTCCGGCCCGCGGCCCGGCCGCCTGTGGCTGGTCGTCGAACCGGCCGGCGCCTCGATCTGCCACGCCGACCCCGGCCTCGACCCGGCCACCTACGTCCACGTCGTAGGCGAGGTGGCCGCGCTCTACCGCGTCTACATGGGCCGCCACGACCTCGCCGAGGAGCTCGCCACCGGCGGCCTCGTCCTGGCCGGTGATCCGGAGCTGGTGCGGGCGTTCCCGACCTGGTTCACGTGGAGCAACTTCTCGCCGACCGTCCGGGAGGCGCGCGCCGCCGCTTAGGGCCGGTGGAGCCCCTCGGTGTCGTGTTCGTGGCGGCGGTCCGGGCCGTGGCCGGGCTGGTGCCGCTCGCCACCGTGCTCGTCGGCCGGGCGCGGCCGCCGCACCTGATCGCCGACTCGGCCCGGCAGCCGCGGGAGGCCCGCGGCCGCCCAGCCGCGCCGGCGTCGGGCGGTCAGGAGATGGCGGCCGAGACGGACGGGAACCAGCGGGCGGCGATCTTCTGGTTGCCGGCGTCGTTGGGGTGAACGCCGTCGTAGGTGTCGGTGTCGTCGTCGAAGCCGGTCCACTGGTCGACGACCGTGATCGGGGAGGCGGCGGTGGTCAGGGACTTCGCCCAGGCCGGGATCGCCGCGTTGAAGGCGATGACGCGCTGGCCGCAGTCGGCGCAGTTGCTCGGCTTCATCGGCAGGATCTGGGCGACCAGGATCTTCATGCGGGGGTTCGAGGCCCGCATCTGGCCGACCAGCGTGGTGAAGGCGGCCAGGATCGTGTCGGGGGAGAGGTTGCTCCACACGTCGTTGGTGCCGAAGTGCATCATCACGACGTCCGGGTGGGTGGCGGCGAGCCAGTCGACGAGCAGGTTCTGGTTGGCGACGTTGGTCGCGAGGTAGCCGCCGTGGCCCTCGTTCTCGCCGTCGTACGGGAAGCCACAACCCTGCGGCGGCAGCGTTCCGACGAAGTCGACGCGGGCGGCCGGCAGCATCTGCCACAGCAGCGCCCGCCAGCAGCCCGGCGACCCGGTGATCGAGTCGCCCAGCGCCATGATCTTGACAGGAGCGCCGGCGGGCGGCGCCGATGTCGGGGGAGTGGTCGGAGGCGTGGTCGGAGAGGTGGTCGGAGAGGTGGTCGGAGAGGTGGTCGGAGAGGTAGTGGGCGGAGTGACTGCGCCGGTGCACGCCGTACCGTTGAAGCGGAAGACCGCCGGAGCCGCACCGGACCCGGATCCGTTGAATCCGAAGGAGGCCGTCGCCCCGGTGGCGACGGCGCCGTTCCAGTCGGCGTTGCGCACCGTGACCGTCGCCCCGGCCTGGGTGACCACGCCGTTCCAGAGTTGGCTGACGGTCTGGCCGGACGGGAAGTCGAAGGTCAGCGACCACGACGGCACGGGATCGCCGAGGTTGGTGACCCCGACCGAGGCGCCGAAGCCGCCCGGCCACGAGCTGGTGACCTGATAGGCGATCCGGCAGCCGGTGGCGGCGTGCGCGGGGGTGGCCACGGTCAGGCCGAGGACGCCGAGGGTGAGCGCGGTCAGCGCCATGAGGACTCGTCTCACGGGGAACCCTTCTCGAGGTTGGGAGCGCTCCCATAATGATGTCCTTGAATATAGGCGAGTCACTCCGTGGATCGACACAACTGGAAGGGAATTGGCAGGTCTCCTAAGGTGGGGGTGCGGCCGAACGCACGAAGGGGTGACCCCGATGCTCGAGGTGCTGACTACCGACGACGGCGACCTGGTGATCTGCCCGCACGGCGAGATGGACCCGGATGATTCGGGCGAGCTGAGGCACATGCTGGTGCACGCGGTGCGCCGGATCCGGCCGCCACGTCTGATCCTCGACCTGGGTGACGTCCCGACGCTCGACTCGATCAATGTCGGCACGGTCGCCGCGGCCTGCGAGATGGGCGACGATCACGCGGTCACGGTCTTGGTGCAGAACCCGTCGGCCCGGCTGGCCGGGCAGCTCGCGGCCGCCGGAGTTCCGCGTCAACGCGTACGCGGTGGGGACCAATGAATCGCGATGCTGTCGGCGTGCGCTGACGACGGGCCGGGGGTGTCGGTGGCGGTCGGGACGCGGGCGCGGATCGTGTTGCGGCATGCCGAGGGCCGGGGGGTCACGGCCGACGGTGGATCTGTGGCCGGTCCGGGATGCTGCTGACGGCGCGGCGGCTCAGCTCGCCGCGAGGACGTGTTTAACCCGTCCAGATCGACGCCGGCGGCGAGGTGCGCGTCGCGGACCTTCACGACCAGCGCATCCAAGTACATGATCGGGGATCGTCATCATCCCGCCCGCAAACCACGAGATGATCATCTCGTCGAGGCCGCCGGTGCGGCGGGCTCCTTTCGGGAGCTGCTGTGGGCCTGCTTGAACCCCGCACAAGACGCACAACGGCTACTAACCGGCTTGCTCGACGTCGCTCGTACGTCCGCTACTCGAAGGTCCGGACTTCGCGCGGCGATGGCCAATCCGGTGGTCAATCGTCGCCGACTACCACCACACTGCCAGGACGGTACTCGGCCATGATCGCTGATCTGCGAGGCTGCGACCAGGATGAACGAAGGTCATCTTCCCGTCATTCCCCCTGGTTCCCCGACGGTGACCCGCCTATCTGGCACGGATCTGGCATGCGATCGGGTCAGCGCGCTCCCATAAGGCCGGCGACTCCCCGAATAACCATGAACATCATCCTGAAGCAAAACTTGATCAGCATGAAAGTGATCGACATGATTCCGCTGATCAGTTGGAAGACAAGACCCATGACGCGAAGCCTCACGGTCGGACTCCGTCTACGCCATCCGGACATTGGGCCTTCGGATCTGCCCGACTCGTCAGCGACGAAGGCTATGTGGACAGTCACGCCTGCCTGTCGGATGACCTCTTCCGTGTCAAGGAACGATCATGGGGCTCTATCAGCCCGGCCAGCTGCCGCGATCAGGCAAGAGGGTCGGTCAACGTTCGCGACCGTCCACGGCCGTAGCGCGTGGTTGTCACCCAGTTAGACACCCACCGCGCCCGCTGGACGCGAGATCGTCCCGAGCTTATGGCGAGTCAAGCTCTCTACTGTACGTTGCTAATTGATCGCTGACAGTAGGATGCTTGCATGGTGACGGAACTGGCGACTGGCTTCTTCGCCCTTGGCGGAGTAGCGCTGACTGCCTTGCTTGCGGAAATCCGCGCTAGACGCGAGACGAGAGTTAAAGAGCATATTGAGCTAACGGCACTTAAGCGGAAAACATACAGTACTGCCATTCAACAAGTTGAAATTGTTGCCAGCAAGTTCGCTCAATGGATCGACTGCATACCTGAAGAGGATGCGACGGCGGAGCGGGCGTTCTGGGATGCGTTGACGATCGCATACCAGCTATCCAACGAGATCCGCATTCTCGGAGCCACTCAAGAGCCGGCGGACGCTATGAAACGCATGCTTACGGTGTACCGCAAAGCTATGGCGGGTGAAATCAAAGTACTCCCAAAACCCAAGGAATTGAGGGCGGCAATGGTCGACGAATTCCGTAACGACCTCGGACTTGCAGGGCCGGTCGCGTCTCGGCCTCCGTTGGCCGCACCGAAGATCACGCCACACCCTTCCGAAAGCACCGGAACGTCGACTCCTTGACCCCAGGCAACTTATGATCTTGAATGATCTTGGTCAACATGTCGGCGACCTGCAGACATCGGTCCCCAAACGTCCACAGACGTCCGCCGTGATCACGGGCGATTGTCACTCAGTTAGTCACTGACCCTCATGCCCGATGATCAGGAGCCGTATCTCGTCGCGCTTGGATACGTATCGCCTCGATGATGTCTTGCAGGGTCTTGAGTTCTCCTTCAAGCTGGCCACCTACATCGCGCCTCGCACGAAGCTCCTCCGGCGTGGACTCGGGAAGCGAGACAAAGAGCTTATAGCTCCGAAGCGCTGCCTGAAATGCATCAGGCCATTGAGATAGCGCGTGCCGAAACTCTGGGGTGGCGGCTAACTCTGAGAGCGCATCGAGCCGGCCCTGCTCTCGTTCATCCACGAAGTCGTGATTGAAGGGCCGACGGTCATTGATGGACCGTCTGAGCTCGTCTCTGCTTCGAGCTAGCCAAGACAAGATCTCAAGGTACGCTTCGCGACGTCTTCCTTGTTCTGCAAGATCCGCATCACGTCTGGCCCGACGACTGTCTAGCAGGAACGTGGTCAACAGCGTCGTTGCGGCACCTACAAGCGCACCGATCAGGGCGACCGTTGGAGTTGTCCACCACGGACCTTGACTCACGGCGGAGGCGGCAATTGGCATGTCGACAGACTACAGAGCCAAGAACGACCCCTCGCTTGTAAGTCCTGTGCGACCTGTCCGGCTTCGTCTCCACGAGTCCGTGATCTCGGATTCCCGTCTCGCACCACTGCGGCCGTGATCATCCGGGCCGGTTGCTGTCACGGTTGCTGTCAGCAAAGACAATCTTTCAGGTACTCCCGGACCACCTGGTACTGCCCTGGCGATACCTCTAGCGTTTTTTGATCCGAGTCGGTTCACTGGTGGCTATGGCGGATTGGCTACCTATTGCTGGCACCTTACTTGGTGCAATCGTCGGTTCAACATCGACTCTTTTAGCGCAGCGCTTGGCCTTCAAGCGAGACCGCACGGCCAAGATGACCGACCTAAGGCGAGAGGCCATCACGTGCTTCCTATCGGAATCGCACAAGCACTACAGAGAACTATTCGCACTTCATCAAGAGAATTCGGATGCCAGTTCTCGAGAAACTGCAAACAAGCGAGTGTCTCCGGTTGAGGCGCAAGTAGCCCTCGATAACGTGAGGTTCTTGATCGCCGGGGAGCCAACAGAGAAAGCTGAGAGGTTGTGGCTTCACCTGCGGCAAGCGGCATTTGCGCGAGGCGATGCGAAGTTCCGAAATGAATGGCGCCGAGAATACTGGCGAAATCGGAAAGTGCTGGTCTCATCCGTCCGCATTCTTCTCGGCTCTTAGGCGCGCGTCCTGCATCCTTTTTGCCCTATCGGCTAATCCTATAAGGTAAGAGCTTCTTTCAGCAATAAATCTACCTAAGCCCTTTCTTCTTTCCAGGCGATTAAATCTAGCAAGGAACGGCATAGCTATTGCCAACATGCAGGCAAGAGCAACGATTGTTGCGCGAGAAATAACCTGACTAATAGCCCACTCCCCAAGCGCCCAGTTGAGCAACCAGAGAAAAACGATAAATACTGACAAAGAAGGTCCCGCGATAATCGCTCGACGGGTCTCATCATCAAGATTTTCTCGCAACCAGAGCCGGATCGACCTCCTATCGCGGGGGGTAGCCTGTAGGCGTTGGCCTACGCAACGGAGTCTCTTGAGCCGAGGGATAGAGCCTTCTACCTGATCCAAATAAACAAACGGATCATGCATGACTTTCTCCACTTGACTTAAATATGTCAGTACTTTCCGGTCTGGATCATCAACACGCAAAGGATTAAGTGCCATAATGCATCCTAGATAGATGACCAGGGCCACCCCGCCAACAATAATGTACACCCCAGTCGATATATCGCTTCCGCCGGTTGCGATGTTAACGCCAACTCCACTAACAATGCCGATCAAAGCCGAGGCTAGCGGCAGAGTCACAAGAGAGCGCAAGTCCGTGGGCGGAACCGAACGATATGCATTGATAAGATCTAGACGACGGCGAATCAGTACGGCCTCGACAAGCTCCTTTACAAAAACGAGGAGCAGCATCGCCAGAGCGAGATTTCCCAATAATCCCAGTACTTCCAGGACGAAACGCAAAGGCTGAAGTCCCACAACAAGCAAGGTAGCGACCCAGGGCAAGCTAGCCCGACCGCTCGATTCGTTGGTTGATCCAAAAGCCTTACTATCAAGGTCTTCGATGCGGGACCATGTTCACACTGCGACGTCAAGCCAGTCTTGACAGCAGCGCGCGCCGAGTCGGTGACGGGTACGGCGGCGTGCGCACATTGCGGGCAGGCCGTCAGGGCTGACCGCTACCCCTGATCGCAAAGGGTCGCAGAGGCTCCGCTGCTCAAGGGCGTCCGCGCAAGCGCCCTTGACGGCGGAGGGGCGGCCCGGACACACGGCGCGCCACCGCGAACGGAACCGACGACCGCAACCCGCGCCACGGTCCGGCGCGGCAGTTCGGCCGCGTCGACTAGGCCCTCCCGGTCAGCAGCCGGCCAAATCCATCCCCCACCCCAAACCCCGCTACTCCTGTCGTCGCCGCGGCCCGGCCTCCGCTCTCTTGCGCGCCAGCCGACGGGCTGCTTGCGTGTCTCGGGCCAGAGCGCCAGCGGCGGCACGGGCACGCGCCCTGGCGGCGGCGTGAGCGGCCCGTTTCGGGCCGCCTTGAAGACGTACAGAAAGTTTGAACAGGTACCGGTGGCTGACCTGTTTGACTCCGCTTGATGCGTTACACCGTGGCTTCACTTGATGCGTGACACTCCGCCGAATGCTGGTGGACTTGACCATGACAGAGCAGCGGTATCGGGCCGTGCTCGAAGTGGAGGCCGGGGTGCCGGTGACCGAGGTGGCCGAGCGGTTCGGGGTGTCCCGGCAAGCGGTGCACCGCTGGATCAGCTGGTATCGCGATGAGGGCCTGGACGGGCTGCAGGATCGTTCGCATCGGCCTAATGCTCATCCGGCGCAGACCAGCCCTGAGGTGGAGGCTGCGATCTGCGAGCTGCGCCGGACTCATCCTCGGTGGGCTCAGCGGCGGATTGAGTTCGAGCTGGGCCGTAACGGCTGACCCGGGCCGATCCCGTCGGCCAGCACGATCTATCGGGTAATGGTCCGCCATGGCTTGGTCTCTGCCGCCCGCGCCGTCGACGCAGGCAGGACTACCGGCGCCGGCAGCGAGAGGTGCCGATGGAGTTGTGGCAGCTCGACATCGTCGACGGCATCCGGCTGGCCGACGGCTCAGAAACCAAGATTGTCACCGGGGTCGACGACCACTCCCGGTACTGCGTCATTGCCACCGTGGTCCGCCGAGCCACCGGCCGGGCCGTGTGTGCCGCGTTCGCGGACGCGCTGGGCGCGTACGGGATTCCGGACGAGGTCCTCACCGACAACGGCAAGCAGTTCACCGGCCGGTTCACCAAGCCCCGCCCGGCCGAGGTCATGTTCGAGCGGATCTGCCGGGAGAACGGCATCGTCGCCCGCAACACCAAACCACGGTCGCCGACCACGACCGGGAAGGTGGAGCGGTTCATCAGACGCTGCAACGCGAGTTGCTCGACCACGTGCAGGTGTAGCCGGACCTGCCGGCCGCCCAAGCCGCGATCGACGCGTTCCGGCACGATTACAACACCAACAGGCCGCACCAGTCGCTGAACATGGCGTTCCCGGCCGACCGGTTCATCCCCCGCATCGCCGGCGAAGTGGTCCCGCTGCGGCTACCCGCCGTGCCGCCAGCAGCCGCCCCGGCACGTCTGCCGGTACTCGTTTCCAGGGCTGCTCGGGAATCATCACCTGATGACGTTGACCCGATCGATCTGGCCGTGGAGTTCACCCGGGTGGTGCCCTCGTCGGGGAATCTGACCGTGGGTGGCCAGCAGTTCTGGCTCGGGCCGGACCGCGCCGGTGGCAGGGTCACGTTCTGGGCCGAGACCACCGTGGTGCACCTGCTGGTCAACGGGGTTCGGCTCAAGACTGTGCCGTCCCGGCTCACCACCACGCAACTGCGACGGCTGCTGGGCGACGGCGGCCGCCCCGCCGGTCCGCCACCCCTGCGCACCGACGACACCCGGCCGGGCATGGCCGTCGAGGTCGACCGGACCGTCAACGCCGTGGGCGCCGTCGACCTGGCCGGACGGCAACATCCGGTCGGCTACCACTTCGCCGGCCGCCGCGTCACCGTGCGCCTCGACCACGGCCTGCTCCAACTCGTCCAGGACGGCGTTCTGCTGCGCAGCCTGCCCAACCCGCTCACCTCGGACGACCTGGCCCGCCTCCGCGACGCCCGGCCCGCCAGCCCGCCGCCCCGAACCCCTGCCGACCCGGTGCGGGTGGAACGGCGGATCAGCGTCCGCGGTGCTCTGACCGTCGCCGGGCAACGCATCCAGGTCGGCATGGTCCACGCCGGGCGCACCGTCACCGTCGAGACTGCCGACACCACCTGGCGGGTCTACCACGGCGACGAACTGCTCACCGAAGTCGCTCGCACTACTCCCAAGGCCATCGCTAGGTTCAAGGTCCGCAAGCCCGAACCACCACGGCGGAGACCGGGCCGCCTCGACAACTAGGACCCGAGGCGCACATGGCCAAGTATCGATGGCGAACGAGACTACGGGTCATCCTGCCGTTCTGGTGCATGGCACTGGTCCCGAAAGGCAGGCAGGACTGCGGTGAGCACGAGTGGTACCGCTCCAACGAAATGCGCTACCGCTGTTACCACTGCACCGCCGTCACGAGCCACCCGCCAACCACGCGCTAACCGGCCAGCACGCGGCAACTCCGACCGCAGGACTAACATCGCCCAGACGAGATCGTCTAGCCGGAGCTGTCACGGATCACCTCACCCGGATCCGTAACGGATCAACTGGAGCCAGACATCCCGGCGGCCGACATTGGCGGAGCCCGACATCGTCGGCGGCGGACATCGTCGATGGCCGACACTCGGCGGCCGGCCCGCCGCACCTGGGCTACTGACGGAGCCTTCTCCACGGGGCCGCGTCGCTATGGTCCGTCAGCGCATGACTCGGAACCGCGAGGACGCGACCGTGGTCCCGGTGGAGATGACGACCTGAGCCATCCGAGTGATCTGGCACAGGTCTGGCAGAAAGAAAACGCCCGGACCTGCGGTCCGGGCGTTTTGCATGAGTGGACCAGCCGGGGCTCGAACGAACCGGCCCGATCGCGGGGCACCGCCAGATCGACGCCGCCGACCTCGGTCGCGACCGTCTTCGGGCTGTGACCGTTGCGCGAGTTCGGGCTGCCCCGCCCGGCCGGATCGCCTTTCTCATAGCCCGGATGCCCGCTCGACTCGGCCGCCGAGCCCCGCTCCAGGACCGTCTTGACCAACACCGGCAGCACCCCGGCGTCGACACGGCCCATCAGGTCATCCAGGAGACCGGCCGAGATCATGTCGTTGACCGTCTGCCGCGCCGGTGACAACTCGTCGCCGGCCGACCGCCGCGCGAGCAGGTTCCCGCAGATGTCCGGTCACAGGTCCTGGCGCTGACCCGCACGAGGCCGCCGGTCATCGTCCGGACCATCCGGGACTACATCGCCTCCTGGAACACCGGCCCGCGACCGTTCCCATGGACCCCGGGCATCGACGAGATCCTCGCCAGGGGTGCGCGGGCCGACCGTCGACTGAGGACACCGCGTTCGCCCGTGCGGGTTAGGCCGCGCGGTCATCTCCGTGTGCCCGATGGTCCGTGGCAGTCCGGTTTCCGAGCCGGAAGGGTTGCCGGTGGCGGGACGCCGACCCCCGCCGGTCCGGTGCGGGTCGGCGGGGTGTGACGGCCTCGCCGGCCGGTGCGGGGCTGACGACGACCCTGGAGCTGCCTGATGAACCGGGAACAGGCGATCGACCATGTTCTGGTCAACCGGCGGCAGCGCGCGGAGGAGCTGGGGGCGCTCGACGAGACCGTGCTCGAGCTGCGCGACGCCCTGGCCGGTCTGGAGGCCGCCCAGTCGGAGCTGCGGGCCCGCGCCGACGACGAGACCGCCGTGCCGCTCGGGCAGATCGCGGGCGCGACCGCGGAGCTGCTGCGGCGGATCGAGACCACCCGGGTCGGCATCGGGCGTACGGTGGCGCGCTTCCGCCGCCCCTATCTGACCGTCGGCGCGGTGGGGCGCAGTGGCCAGGGCAAGAGCCGCTTCCTGCAGGGCCTGACCGGCCTGACCGACCAGGAGATCCCGGCCGCCCGGGGCGGATTCATGACCGGCGTGCCGAGCATGATCCGGCACCGGCCCGGTCCGGGGGCGGCCGAGGTCGAGCTGCACGACGAGCGGTCCTTCCTGGACGACGTCATCGCGCCGTACTACGCGGGGCTCGGCCTGGGCGCGCCGCCGGCGACGGTGGACGCGTTCGGGCGGGCGCCGCTGCCGGCCCTGCCCGACGGCTCCGACAACCGGGTGGTCCACGCGTACGAGCACCTGCGCAGCTATCACCAGCACCTGGACGCCTATGTCGGGCTGCTGCGGAGCCCGGCCCGGGTGGTGCCGATCCAGCCGGCCGAGATCCTGAGCTACGTGGCCCAGCACGACCCGGCCGGCGCGGCCATCCACAACTTCCGGGCCGTACGCCGGGTGCGGATCACCGCCGAGTTCCCGCAGCACGACCTGGGCCGTCTCGCGGTGATCGACCTGCCCGGCCTCGGGGACACCAACCTGCACGACGAGCTGGTGCTGCGGAACGCGCTCGACGGCGAGGTCGACACCGTGCTGTTCGTCCGGCGCCCGGACGCCATCCGGGAGGGCGTGTACGACTACGACGTCGCGCTCTACGACGTCGCCCGCAGCGCGCTGCCCGAGCTGCCCCTCGACCGCTGGTCGTTCTTCCTGCTCAACCGGGTCCGGGGCGAGCACGAGGACAACGAGGGCGGGATCAGGGAGTTCACCGCCGCGCTGGGCCGCTCGCACCTGAGGGTGATCGACACCGTGGTGGCCGACTGCACGGACGCCGGAGAGGTCGCGGCGGCGTTCGAGGTCGTCGCCAACCAGTCCGTGCGGAGCATCGACCAGCTCGACCGGGCGCTGCTGGAGCGTCGTCGGCAGGACGTCGCCGCGGTGCGGGCCGAGGCGGCCGTGCTGGTCGCCGAGGCACGGAAGATCACCAGCCGGGCGGTGCCGAGCGGGGCCTGGTTCCCGCGCTTCCAGGAGCTGTTCACCCAGATCTACAAATACCTGGCCCGCGCGCTCGACGAGCTGGTCGAGGAGCTGCGCGAGCGTACGACCGAGAGCGACCGCAGTCTGGAGCGGGAGATCAACGCCGCGATCGAGCATGCCCGGGCCTCGGTCTCCGTCCCGGAGATCGACGAGATCAAGACCCGGCGGGCGGTCGAGGGCGGTTTCGCGGCGGCGCTGAGCAAGCTCGCCGACGAGATGCGCACTCAGGTGTCGCTGCGGTTCCTCGAGCTCGACCGGACGCTGCGCGACGTGGTGACGGCGATGCACGACGACGTGGCCGAGGTGCTGATCGACGCGGGCGGCCTGGGCGTGCTCGGCCCGGAGAAGGGCCGCGACTTCCTGCTCCGGCTCGCCGAGCGGATCCCGCAGGACGGCAGCGCCGGGGAGATCCAGCTGGCGCTGGCGTTCCTCACCGATTTCCGGCTCAGCTACCGCGGCATGATTCAGCACCGGGTGCGCCGGGCGCTGGAGAAGCTCACTCCGGACACCTTCGGCGCGCCGGCCGGCGGCGTCACCGAGGTCCGCTATCTGCTCGAGGAACTGCTGAGCGAGACCCTGTACGACATCCAGACCGAACTGTCCAAGATGGTCTACGAGCCGAGCGAGGCGGTGTTCGCGGTCGCCGAGGAGTTCCGGGACCGGGTGCTGCGCTCGGAGACCGCGCAGAACGAGTGGCGCACCACCTACGAGTCGCTGCGCAGCGAGGTCTGCTCCGACGAGTTCACGGCGCTGGCCGAGAACACGGCCCTGCTCACCCGGTGGAACACCGCGGTGCGGCGGGTCGCCGACGCCACCGGCGACAAGGAAGACGCCACCGGCGACAGGGAAGACGCCACCGGCAACCAGGGAACGGTGATCTGAGTGTTCATCCGGGACGAGACCCTGGGCCGGGTCATGGACATCACCATGCTCGGGCCCCGCGGGGTGGGCAAGACGTCGCTGCTGGTCTCGCTCTACGACCAGTTCCAGGGGGTGGCCGGCAGCGGCGGGCTGGTGATGACCGCCTCCGACGCGACGACGCGAGCCGAGTTGCAGAGCTACCGGGAGAGCCTGCGCCGCTTCGCCATGGGCGTCACCCGCGACCCGGGCATCGGCGGCAACGCCCGGGTCCGCAGCCATCTGTTCGGACTGGGCACCGCCGGCCGCGCCAAGCCGCAGATGACGCTGCGGTTCACCGACATCCCGGGTGGTCTGCTCACGCAGACGACGCCGGACGCCGAGACGGCCATCCTCGACCGGGCGCTCAAGGACAGCGGGGTCATCTTCCTCGCCGTCGACAGCCCGTCGCTGATGGAGCGCAACGGCCAGTACAACGAGGAGACCAACAAGCCCGAGCTGGTGACCGACTTCGTACGGGACGCCCTGGCCATCGGCGGGAACCGGCTGGTCGTCCTGGTCCCGCTCAAGTGCGAGAAGTACGTGGCGTCGGCCGGCGGCACACGCGAGCTGGCCGCGGCGGTGCGGGAGAGCTACCAGCAGCTGATCAAGACGGTCGGGCAGGCCCTGATGCCGAGCGCGGCCGTGCTGACTGTGGTGCAGACGGTCGGATCGATGCGGTTCTCCCGCTTCGAACCCGATGCCGACAACGCCGGTCAGACCCGTGAGGTGTTCCGGCTGTCCCGGCTCGGCGCGCGGTATTCGCCTCAGGACACCGACCAGCCGCTGCGCTGGATGCTGCGCTTCGCGGTGAACGCGTACAAGAATCGCGGCAAGACGGTGGGCGAGCGGATCGGCGACTGGTGGACCGATGCCGACGTCCCGCTCAACCAGGCGCTGCGGACGTTCGGGGCGGACTGCAAGCTGGAGGACGGCTTCGAGGTCCTGGTCAACCACGCCTATCTGGGGCTGCCGTCATGACCGGCGGCCCGCAGTGGTTCCTGCAGACCGCCGGCGTGGGCAAGGACGAGGACTACCGGTGGCTGCCGCTGCGCGCCGGTGACGACGCGGCGGTGCCGCAGACCGTCGTCTACCAGCCGCTGGGCCGTCATCTCGTGGCCGAACTGGTCTCCGAGCAGACGCCGACGATCATGCTGTGGCGCCGCGGGGACCGGTCCTTCGTGTTCTACGCCGACGGCATGCTCCATCCGGACGCCCCGCCCCGGGGCGACTATCAGGGCCGGGCCATCCGGGCCGGCCTGATGGGCATCGCACCGGCCGACATCGACCCGGCGCCGCTGCTCGACGCGGCCGTGGCGGCCCTCGCCGACGACCTGGTCGCCTCGCTCCCGGTGCGCTGGGTGGCGTCGTCGCCGGTGGTGGGTGCGGGCGCCGACCGGTGGTCGCCGGTGCGGCCGCGGGTGACCGCCGGGAGCACCGGGCTGCCGGCCGATCCCGGGGCGAGCCACGGCCTGCCCTGGGACCGGCGGGCGGCGGTGGCCCGCGAGCTCGCCGAGCTGCCGGAACCGGGCCTGCGCTCGTTTCCCGCCGACCGCGTCCTGCTGATCGCCACCCGGTTGCTGAGCGCCGCCCAGCTGGCCGAGCTGCGGCCGTGGCGCGCCCTCAGCCCGGGCCTGAGCCATCCGCGCGAGTTCAAGGAGGACAAAAGGCGACGCCACCGTGTCTTCTCCGTCCTTGCGGTCGCGCTGGTCGGTGCCGGGGTTCTCGCCGTCGCCGCCGTCATCCTCTGGGCCGTCCACCGGGGCGCCGTCCCCGCACCGGCCGGCGGAGGCGGAAGCAGCGCCCCCGTTCCCAGCGCCTCACACTCCCGGCACTGACCTCTACGACGAGCCGGGCTGGTGGCCGCTGCTCGGCGGTCTCTGGCGGGAGCTCGGCTTCGGCGCCGCGCCCGGCTGGGACGAGCAGGACGACGCCCTCATCCTGGAGACGGTCGCCGGCCTGCTCGGTCTACCGGTTCCGCCGGCCACCGAGCCGCCCGGGTCGGCCCGGGCCCGGCTGGCCGGCCTTCGCCGCACGTCGCCCGGCGGCGACCCCGGCACGCTCTTCGTGGCGACCGCCCGGTGGACGCCCGATCTGACGGCGGCGCTGGCGACGACCGTGGACGGGTTGCCGTGGCGGATCTGGGCCTGGCCGGCCGAGACGACCGAGATCGGTGTCGTCCGGTCGCTGCGGCAGGATCTCACGGGGCGCCGGGTCGTGCTCGCCACCGGACGCCGCATGATGCTGCCGGCCAACCTCGCCGAGCGGCTCGGCGACGCCCGGTTCCTCGACGTCGTGGAACCCCTGCCGCGGGGGTCGGGCCCGCCGTCCGGCGGCGGCCTGGAGGTGTACGAGTCGCCGGCTCCCGGAGGGCTGCGGCACATCTGGTCCCACGAGCCGGCGGACGCGGCCGTGGACCGTCACAAGCCCGGCGACCTGGCCGGCTGGTCGCTGCTCGCCACCGACGACCAGTCACTCGGCGCGACCGAACTGGCCGGCGGATTTCGGGGACTGCGGGCGGCGTACCGGGAACTGAGCGCGAGCGTCGGCACCCGGCCGGAGTGGCGGACGGCCTCGGCGGCGATGCCGCCGGGGCTGCTGCTGGGATGGCTCGCTCTGGTGCTGCGCCGGGTCGTCGAGGCGCGGACCGGCCGCCCGTGGGAGGCCGTGCGCACCGACCTGCGACGCGACGGCACGGGCGCCCAGCGCAAGGTCTTCGAGGCCTGCCGGGTGGCCGGTCAGCGCGAGTGCCGGTCCCCCGGCGAGGCGGGTGATCACCTAGGATGCCCGCCATGCGGGGAGGCAGGGTACGGGGCACGCTGCCGTTGCGAGCGATGCTGAACGGCGAGCTGCTCGACACGGCCGTCGTGCTGTTTCGGGAGCGGGCGCTGCCGCTGCTCCTGCTCGCCCTGCCCTTGCAGGCGCTCGAGCAGGTCGCCGCCTGGTACGCCGGAGCACCCTTCCTCGACGAGTTCGCGAACTTCACCGTCTGGTGGCGGGTGATCGCCACCGTTCTGGCCTGCGACGCCGTGATCGTCCTGCTGCTCGGGGCATACACCGGTGCTGCCGCCGTGCCCGCCCTGCTAGGCGACCGGGTGACCCACCGGGCGCTGGTCAAGCGGATGCGCCCGCTGCCTCTGCTGGTCACGGCGATCGTCCCGGCCCTGGTCGCGTGGCCCGCGGCGTATTTCGGGCTGGCCGGCCTGATCGTGGTCTTCGGCCTGTTCGGCCTGGCCGGCGCCGCCCTCGTGATCGACCGGGCCGGGTTCCCGTTCGGGGCGCTCGGCCGCTCGGCGATGCTGGTGACCCGGTCCGGCTCGCGCGGCGTCCGGATGCGGATCGTCGGCGTCGTGATCTGGCTCGGGATCCGGGTCGCCCTCGCGATCGGCCCGATCCTGTTTCTCTGGCAGTTCGGCCTGGTCGCCGACGGCTATCTCGGCGACTGGCCGGTGCTGATGATGTGGGGCCTGGCCGGCACGGTCTCCTGCGCGGCGCTCGCCTGTCTGGACGCCGTCGTGCTGATCGACACCCGGATCCGCACCGAGGGCCTCGATGTCGCGGTGCGCCGCGCGCTGGCCAACGGCACCGACCCGGCCGCGGTCTTCGCGCACACGCGCCCGGCCGACATCGCGCCGATGCGGCTCTCGGCGCCGACGGCGTTGCCGCCCTGGCCGCAGGCCCTGGTGCGGCCGTCGGTGCCGGCCGGGCTGAGCCGCCAGGCCCAGCTGCAGTGGATGCAGGCCCAGGCCCAGGCCGAATACCGGGCCCACCGCCCGGGCGAGGGGCGTGAGTCGTGACCCGCGACTACGACGAGTTCCTCGCCGGCGTGTTCGACCACCTCAGTCCGTCCGTGGTCGCGTTGATCCTGCTCGCGGCGGCCATCGGCATCGGTCTGCTCTGGTACACGTTCCCGGCCTGGCTCAGGATCCACTTTCCCCGGATCCGCCGGCCGCGCTTGCGGTGGCGCTGGCCCCGCTGGAAGTTCAAGCGCAAGCCCCGGAGGAAGAAGGCGAAGAAGCCGAAAGCGGCCAAGCCGGAACCGCAGGCCGCCACGCCCGAACCGGAGCCGGATCCCGAGCCGCGGCCCCAGCCGGTGACGCTGTCGCTGGCCGACCGGCTCGCGGCCGAGGGCCGCTACGCCGAGGCCATCCGGGAACGGCTGCGTGAGTCGGTCACGGCCCTGACCCGGTACGGCGTGGTGGCCCCCGCCCCGGCGTGGACCGCCCACGAGGTCGCCACCCGGGCGGGCGCCAACCATCCCGCGGTCTCGAGCCCCCTGGCCGGCGCGACCGGCATCTTCTCCGAGGTGTGGTACGGCCGCCGTCCGGCCGGCCCCGACCAGGACGCGCTGATGCGCCGGCTCACCGCCGAGGTCAAGGCAGCCCTGGAGAATCAGCGATGACGACCACCGCGACGAGGCCGTCGCCGGCACCCTCCCCGTCCACGGCGAAGCGGAAGCGCAACTGGCGCTGGCTGCGCCTCGCCGTCCCGGTCGCGGTGGTGATCGCCGTGTTCATCGCGACCGCGATCGTCCACACGCTGCAGCAGGCCGACCCGGGCGACAAAAACTACCTCGATCCGGGCAGCCCGGCCGCGATCGGCTCGTCCCGGCTGGCCGATGCCCTGCGCGGCCAGGGCATCACGGTGACCCGGGTGACGACGACCTACCAGGCGAGCTCGACGCTGTGGGCGCGGAAGGACGCCACGCTGTTCGTGACCGCGCCGGCCTACACCGACGTCGAGCACCTGACCGAGTCGAAGTGGTTCCCGCCCGGCAGCCACATCGTCCTGGTCCGGGCGGACGACAGCTTCCTCCAGCAGACGGACTGGCCCGCCTCGACGGCCGGCGAACGCTGGACGGCGTCCGCCCCGGCGCCCGGCTGCGACCTGTTCGAGGCCCGGGCCGCGGTGCACAAGCGCTACTACAAGACCAGCGCGAAGAACTGCTACCAGGGCGGCGTGGTCGAGTTCGGCGTGGGCCCGGCGACCGTCGACCTGGTCGGCGCGGCCGACCCGTTCCGCAACGACCGGCTCGACGAGCACGACAACCGGGCCTTCGCGCTGTCGCTGCTCGGCCGCAACCGGCAGGTGATCTGGCTCGACCGGCACGACCAGGACAAGTGGCCGACCTCGGACGGCCCGGTGGTCACCGACCGCCCGGCGCCGGACCGGCCGGACGACTCGACCGCCGACGACTCCCCGGAGGCCACCACCGAGACGCCGGAGCAGGGCGACGGCGGCGGCACGGCCGTCCCGCAGACCCCGGGCGACAGCGGTGGCAGCGGGCAGGACGGTCAGCAGCCCACCCACCAGCCGGACGGCGAGGCCCAGCAGGCCCGCCACGAGGCGGACACGTTCCCGCCCCAGGTGTGGGGGGTCGTGCTGCTCGTCCTGCTGGCGCTGGCGGCGTTCGCGGCCGCATCGGCCCGCCGCCTCGGCACCCCGGTCGCCGAACGGCTGCCGTCGCGGGTGCCGGCCAACGAGACGATGCTCGGCCACGCCCGGCTCTATCACCGCGGT
This sequence comes from Actinoplanes sp. NPDC051411, assembly GCF_040682075.1. NCBI lineage: Bacteria > Bacillati > Actinomycetota > Actinomycetes > Micromonosporales > Micromonosporaceae > Actinoplanes > Actinoplanes sp. NPDC051411. Next base: position 46,852 of record NZ_JBFBAD010000073.1, read on the forward strand.
GGCTCGCGCGGGCCGTCGCTGCGGATCCTCAAGCAGACCGCCCGCCGGCGGATCACCGAACACCTCGGCCTGCACGCGGCCGCGACCGACGAGGCGCTGGCCGACGCGAGTGGGCTGCCCGTCGAACGGTTCACCGAGGTCTTCTCGGCCAACCGCCGGCTGAGGCGCGACAGCGACCTCGTGGCGGCCACCAGGCAGTTGCAGGATCTGATGCGGGACGTCCTGAATACGTCCCCCGGGGACAACGAAGGAGACAACCAGTGACCTCCGAATCGCACGAGGCACGCCTCGCGCTGGGCCGGCTGCGCGCCGAGGTCGGCAAGGCCGTCGTCGGCCAGGACCCGGTCGTCGGCAGCGTCCTGGTGGCGCTGCTCTGCGGCGGTCACGTGCTGCTCGAAGGCGTGCCCGGCGTGGCCAAGACGCTGCTGGTGCGGGCCCTTTCGGCCGCCCTCGACCTGGAGACCAAGCGCCTGCAGTTCACGCCCGACCTGATGCCCGGCGACGTCACCGGCTCGATGATCTACGACGCCCGCAACGGCGCGTTCAACTTCCGCCAGGGCCCGGTCTTCACCAACCTGCTGCTCGCCGACGAGATCAACCGCACCCCGCCGAAGACCCAGTCCGCCCTGCTCGAGGCGATGGAGGAGCGGCAGGTCAGCGTCGACGGCGAGCCGCGCCCGCTGCCCCAGCCGTTCATGGTCATCGCGACCCAGAACCCGATCGAATACGAGGGCACCTACCCGCTGCCCGAGGCCCAGCTCGACCGGTTCCTGCTCAAGCTGTCGGTGCCGCTGCCCGAACGCGACGAGGAGTTCGGCGTGCTCCGCGCCCACCACCTCGGCTTCGACCCGCGCGACCTCAAGGCGGCCGGCGTCGGCCCGGTGGCGAGCGCCGCCGACCTCGCGGCCGGGCGGTGGGCCGTACGCCAGGTGCAGGTGGCCGACGAGGTCCTCGCGTACGTGGTCGACCTGGCCCGCGCGACCCGCATGACCCCGGCGCTAGAACTGGGCGCGTCGCCGCGAGGCACGATCGCGCTGCTCGCGGTGTCCAAGGCGTACGCGTGGCTCAACGGCCGCGACTACCTGATCCCGGACGACGTGAAGGCGTTCGTGGTGCCGACCCTGCGTCACCGCGTACGGCTGCGGGCCGACGCCGCCCTCGACGGCGTCACCGTCGAGTCCGTGCTGGCCGCCGTGCTCGCCGCCGTGCCGGCTCCGCGCTGAGCCGGCCATGATCACCAGGCGTTTCGCCGTCCTGCTGCTGTTCGGCATCCCGCTGCCGGTGCTGCTGCCCTCGCCGTGGCTCGCGGTGCTCGGGGTGGTGCTCGGCGGCGGCGTGATCGCGGCGGTCGACGCCATGATGGCCGGCGCGCTGACCGCCGCCACCCTGCACCGCGACGGCGACCGCACGATCTGGCTCGGCGACCGGGCCACGGTCACGCTCACCGTGGTCAACGACGGCGACCGCGAACTGCGGCTCGCCGTCCGCGACAGCTGGGTGCCGTCGGCCGGCGCCGGGCCGCTGCGGCACCGGGTCACCCTGGGGCCGGGGGAGAAGCGGTCCCTCGAGACGACGCTCTTTCCCGTACGCCACGGCAACCGGCCCGCCGTGCGGGTGACGCTGCGCTCGTACGGGCCGTTCGGTCTCGCCTACCGTCAGCGCTCGCGTGGATGGAACACCAGCCGTACCCCGGCCTGGAACCTGCGGGTCCTGCCGCACTTCCCGTCGCGTCGCATCCTGCCCGAGAAGCTGTCCCGGATGCGGGTGATCGACGGCTCCCAGGTGACCCGCGGCCGCGGCCAGGGCACCGAGTTCGACGCGCTGCGCTCGTACGTGCTCGGCGACGACGTCCGCTCGATCGACTGGCGGGGCACCGCCCGGGCCGGTCACGTGGTCGTGCGGACCTGGCGTCCCGAACGCGACCGCCGCGTCTACTGCGTCCTCGACACCGGCCGTACGTCGGCGGTGCGGGTCGCGGGCGTGCCCCGGCTCGACGCGGCGATCGACGCGGCGCTGCTGCTGTCGGTACTCGCGACCCGCGCCGAGGACCGGGTCGACCTGCTCGCGCTCGACGCCGAGGTGCGGGCCCGGGTCGATCACGGCGGCCAGAACCAGAAGCTGACCCGGCTCATCGACGGCATGGCGTCGCTCGAACCCGCGCTGGTCGAGACCGACTACACGCTGCTCGCGACCGAGCTGCTGCGGCGCGGCCGGAAGAAATCCCTGGTCGTCATCTTCACCGCGCTCGACGTCGCACCCATGATCGCCGGACTGCTGCCCCTGCTACCGAAGATCGCCGCCCGGCACCACGTGATCGTGGCCGGCACCCGCGACCCCGAGGTGACCCGGCTCGCCGAGCTGCCGGCCCAGTTCCGGGCGGCCGACGTGCACACGGCCGCGGCCGCCCAGCGTACGTTCGCCGAGCGGGAGCGGGTCGCCAAGGTCTTGGGCCGCTTCGGCGCGACGGTCGTCGACGCCGAGCCGGGCGAGCTGGCCTCCCGGGTCGCCGACCTCTACCTGCTGCTGAAGGCGACCGGACGCCTCTGACGGTTACTTCGCCGGCAGCGGGAACCGGAGTGACCCAGCGGTCATAAGAGGGTGTGAGCGACACGGCTGATATCGCCCGGGCCGGCGACGGCGAGCTCTGGCGGCGGGCCTGCCAGGGCGAGGCCGAATGCTTCGGCGTGCTCTTCGACCGGCACGCGGCGGCGGTCCGGGCGTTCTGCGCCCGCCGTACCGGCTCGATCGACGCCGCCGAAGACCTGGTCTCCATCGTGTTCCTGGAGGCCTGGCGCCGCCGGGCGGACGTCGAGCTGATCGACGGCAACGCGCTGCCGTGGCTGTACGGGATCGCCCGCCGGACCATGCAGCATCGCTGGCGCACCGCACGGCGGCATCGCCGGGCCCTGGAACGCCTGGCGTCCGCGCCCGCCGTCCCCGACCATGCCGACGAGGTCGCCGGCCGGCTCGACGACGAACGGCACCTGGCCCGGCTGGTGGCGGCCTTCGAACGGCTGAAGCCGCCCGACCGCGACGTACTCGTTCTCTGCGTCTGGCAGGGCCTCACCTACGCCGAGGCGGCGGTGGCGCTCGGTGTGCCGGTCGGCACGGTCCGGTCGCGCCTGTCCCGGGCCCGCTCCCGGCTCGGGGCCGCGCTCCATCCGGAATCCGGCCCGGTAGCCGCCTCGACACCGCGACAGGAGATGCCATGACCGAACTGCGATCCCGCCTCGAACCAGACCGCCACGCCGACATCCGGCGAATGCTCGTGGCCCAGGCCACCCCCGGCACCGTCGTGACCCGCAACCGCCGACTCGCGCTCGCCGGTGCGTTGGCCGCGGTGGTGGTCGCCATCGCCGCGGTCGTACTCGCCGTCTTCCCCCACCCGTCACCACCGAACTACGCCGCCTGGACCGCCGTCCCGCAGGGCGCCCCGCCGCTGACCGCACCGGACAAAGAAATCGAGCAGTGGGCGTCGAAGTGCAGCGACCTCGGCGTCGGCGGGGTAGGCGTCCAGGGGGTCCCGGCGCGCCCGAAAGCGGCGGCCCGGCGCGACGTCCTGGTCGACCGGCGCGGCGGCTTCACCTACTGCGTCGACGTCTCGATCGGCAGCGGCACGCCCGCCGACCCGCTGATCGCCCTCTCCGGCCTGAAGGCGGACGGCCGCGACGGCCTCAACAGCACGGCGGCCACCGTCTCCGACAAGCCGTTCACCCAACCGCGGGGCGGCTCCGTCCTGCTCCTCGGCGGTGACATCGAGATGCCGCCCAAGGGCGGCACCGGTGGGATCCGGGCCTTCCAGCTGTACGGGCTGAGCGGTCCCGCCGTCACCGCCGTCAACGTCGTGCTGGTGAACGGCCTGCGGGTGACCGCGACACTCCGCAACGGCGTATGGGGCGTGTGGTGGCCGAGCGACCGGGGCGCCCCCACCGGCTGCAAGCTGGAGGTGAGCACCCCCACCGGCGTGACGACGGTGGACCCGCGCACTGTCCGGCTTCCGATCGGATAGTGGTCACCGTTCGGCGCGGGCGGCCCCGGCCCACGGCTACGATCGGGGGATGCAAAGTCTTCTCGACCCATGCCTTTTCCCCGCCGACGGGGCCGCGGCATGACGGCCGACCCCCAGGCGATGTTCGTCGTCGAATACCCGTGCGACCGGTTCTGCCGCATCGAACTCGACCTGAGCGGCGAGCGCGGCCAGCTCACGCTGCAGCAGATGCGGGAAAAAGCCGAACAGCTGCACCAGCAGGCCCACGAACCAGACCAGGCCGAGGCGTCCGCCCCCCAGCCGCCCGCCGAGCCGGAATCCACGGGTCGCCCAGCAGCCACCGTCTTCTTGTCCGCCCCCGGCCGAGGCACCGACCGCCGACGCTGATCGACCACGGCTGGGTGGAGCCCGAGCACGCCTCGGAGCCGTTCAAGAAGCCCGAACCGCCTGAGGCATGGTGTGCCCGCGATTCGTGGAACACCGTCGCCAGCCAGCCGCAGCGAATCACGGCTCCGCAGGCACCGCCACAACCGCAGAAAACCGGCTCCCAGGCGCCTATACTGGCGCAACACCGTGCCTCCGCATTGTCATTAACCCCGTTGCCGATAGAGGCCCCTAATATCAATTTCAACAGTTCGCGCGGTAGGATCCAAATTCATTGCGCCGACGCTTTCCAAAGACATGGTGCTGAGCGTCCGGTAATTGTTGCGGTCTGGACCGGGGTGCATCCCGCCATCACGGCCGGGTGATCCTGAGCGATACCGGCCGGGCGGTGTTCCCCGGAGCGCGCGGTGGTCGCGGGGGTGCGGTGGTCGCGTGCGCGCGGTGCTTGCGGCCCGTGGTGCTTGCGGCCCGTGGTGCTTGCGGCCCGTGGTGCTTGCGGCCCGTGGTGCTTGCGGCCCGTGGTGCTTGCGGCCCGCGGTGCTTGCGGCCCGCCGTGCTTGCGGCCCGCGGTGCTTGCGGCGCGAGCAAGGGCAGGTGGTGCCCACGGGCGGGCTGTGCCCCCGGGTGGGCGTGATCGCGGGGCTAGCGGTGCTGGCGGGTGGGCGGTGCTCGCGGGGCTGGGCGTGCCCACGAGAGAGGCGGAGCTTGCGAGGTAGGCGGTGGTGCCCGGTCGCCGGCCGGCGCCGATGGGATCGCGCGGCCGAGCCGGCATCCCCGACCGGGCGGATGTGCCCAATCTAATCGGCGTGACCGGCCCGGTCGGCGGAGCCACCTGACCCAAGGCGTTGCCCGGTCCGGCCGCCGACAGCGGGCGGCCTGCCCGGCCTGCCCGGCCTCCCCGCCCTGCCCGCTCAGGGAGGCCTGCCCGGTCAGGCTGGCCTCCCCGGACTGGCTGGCCTGCCCCGTCTCGGAGGCCT
>NZ_JBFBAD010000074.1:0-50824 GCF_040682075.1 Actinoplanes sp. NPDC051411
GCGGGGCGGCCCGGGCGGTTGGGGGGGGCGGCGCGGGCCCCCCGGCTTCGCCACCGCCGCCCCGGGGCTCGACAAGGCGTCGCCCGAAGGCGGTGCGCCGTCGGCGACCGCCTCCCCGGTGCCGCGCCGGCGCGTCCTGCTGGCGACCGTCGCCGCCGCGATCGTCGTCGCGGTGCCGGTTGTCGTCGCGCTGGCCCACCGGATGTCGCCCGGTGCGGCCGCGCCGGCCGCACCGCTGGCCTCGGCCGACGCGAACCGGCAACCGCCGGGCCTGCCCGCGGCCTCCGGTCCGGCCCCGAGCGGCGTTCCCTCGGCGTCGATGTCGATGCCGGCCGGTCAACGCGAGAGCCGGCCGCCGTCGGGGCCCGCCTCCGTCGCGACGCGACCGCCCACCGCGGGCGAGGCGGCCGTCGTGGTCAAGCCGGTCAAGCCGACCCTCGCGGCGTTCTTCAACAACGTGGCGGTCACCGACGACGCGCGCCCCACCGCCGGCAACTTCGACGGCGGCGGGGCGACCTATTCGGCGCAGGCACTGGCCGCTGGCGGCGCCCGCCCCGGAGCCTCGCTGACCGTCAAGGGGGTCACGCTGACCTGGCCCTCGGCGGCCGGGTCGGGCCACGCCGACAACGCCATCGCGGCCGGTCAGACGATCGGGGTGCCCGGTTCCGGGCGCACGCTGGCGTTCCTCGCGGCGGCCGACTACGGCGACGTCTCGGCCGGCGGCCAGATCACCTACACCGACGGCACGGTCCAGGCGTACACGTTGTCCACCCCCGACTGGAACGAGGTCGGCGACCCGTCGACGGTGGCGGTGGCGCAATATCAGAACCGCGCGGACGGCCTACCCTACGAATCCCCGGCCGGCGTCTTCGGCGTGACGGTCCCGCTGGCCGCCGGCAAGAGCGTCGCTTCCGTACGCCTTCCGTTCGCCGGCCCCGTGCCGGCGCGCGAGGGGGCGACGACGCTGCATCTCTTCGCCGCCCGGATCGGCTGACGAGTCAGGCCCGGGACGCGGGCGCGCGCTGCCAGGCGCGCGGCGAACGACCGGTGATTCGTTTGAACGCGTTGCTCAGGGCGCTCTCCGAGCCGTAGCCGACGGCCCGGGCGATGGCGGCGAGGGTCTGGTCGCCGCGGCGCAGGCGGTCGGCGGCGAGTTCGATGCGCCAGCCGGTGAGGTAGTCGAGCGGGCTCTGGCCGACGGCCTGTTTGAAGCGCGCGGCGAGCGTGGAGCGGGACACGGCGGCTTCGGCGGCGAGGTCGGCGACGGTCCAGGCCTGGGCGGGCCGGGAGTGCAGGGCGCGCAGGGCCGGGGCGACGACCGGGTCACCGAGGCCGGCGAGCCAGCCGGTGGCCGCGCCGTCGCGGGACAGGTGGGCGCGGAGCACCTGGATCAGCATGACCAGGGCCAGATGCTCGGTGACCAGGGTGGAGGCGAGCGGGCGCTCGCGCAGTTCGGTGTCGATCCGGCCCAGCGTCCAGTCGATGGTGGCGGCCTCGGGAGTGCCGGCGGGGACGTGGACGACCGGGGGAAGGCCGTTCAGCAGCAGCTCGTGGGCGCGGTCGCCGAGGCCGAACCGGCCGCCGATCATGTAGAGGTCGTCGCCTTCGCCGGCGTGGGCCACACCGTCGACCGCCCGGGCGAAGACCGGCCCGGCCGGGACCGGCGGCACGTCCGGGCCGCTGGCGAGCACGAACGACTCGGCGCGGGTGAGCAGGAAGCAGTCGCCCTCGTCGAGCCACCGCTCGGTGCCGCCGATGCGGAGGAGGCAGCGACCCCGGCGCAGGGCGTTGAACTTCACCGGCGGGGGCGCGTCGAAGGCCAGCGCCCACTCGCCGCCGGCGATCATGCTGGTGGACATGCGGCTCGTGGTGCCGACGAGCGTGAGGACGTCTTCCAGCGGATCGGTCTGGACGCTCACGCAACTATTCTGGACTCTGAATGATTGTCCGTGCAAATTCGCCGGTTAGCTTTGACTCATGACACTGATCACCACGCCGTACGGGCCCAAGACGACGGCATCCGAGATCCTGGCCGGCGTCGATCTGAGCGGCCGGCGTTACCTGGTGACCGGCGGCGCCTCCGGCATCGGACTCGCGACCACCGAGGCGCTGCGCGCGGCCGGCGCCGAGGTCGTCGTGGCGACCCGCAACCCGTCCGGCGGCGACCGTCGACTCGACCTGGCCGACCTCGGCTCGGTGGCGACGTTCGTGGCCGGCTGGTCGGGGCCGCTGGACGGCGTCGTCGCGAACGCCGGGATCATGGCGCTGCCCGGGCTTCAGCGCTCGCCGCAGGGCTGGGAGCTTCAGCTCGCGACCAACTTCCTCGGGCACTTCGCGCTGATCGCCCTTGCCGGAGGGCGTGACCGGCCGCTACTTCCGCGACAACCAGGAAGCCCCGGTCATCCCCGGTGGAGCCGACCCGCACGTGGCCGGGGTGGCGGACTGGGCCGTCGATCCGCGGGCCGCGGATCGCCTGTGGGACCTCGCCACCGCGCGGGTCTCGTCACGCTGAGCGGTCACTGACGTCCCGAACGGCCTGGCGCAGCGTCGCCAGGGCCGCGGCCGGGTCGGCGCCGGCGTGGGTGGTGAAGCGCAGCGCGACCCGTCCGTTCAGCCGGACTTGTGCCCAGTGGGCGCGCGCCCCGGCCGCGACACCGCGGGTCCGCGCGTCGGTGCCGAACGCGACGCAGACGCTGGTCGAGACGACGTCGTTGACGGCCTCGGCGCCCGGAACCGTGGACAGGGCGGCGGCCAGACTCTGGGCGTGTTCGACCCGCCGCTCGACGAGTTCGGCCACGCCGAGGCGGCCGAGCGCGCGCAGGGCCGCCCAGACCGGGACACCCCGGGCCCGCCGCGAGAATTCCGGCACCATCTCGGCCGGATCCGGATCCGCGGCGACCGGCAGCGGCTCCACGAGATAGCCCCGGGCGCCGCCCATGGCCGCCCGCAACGCTTCCGGCCGGGCGACGGCGGCGACATGACATTCGTACGGCACGCCCAGCATCTCGTCGGCGCCGAAGGTCCAGGAGTCGGCACGTTCGCTTCCCTCGACCACGTGACGCAGGGCCGGCGACGCGGCCGACCACAGGCCGGCGGCGCCGTCGACGTGCACCCAGGCGCCGTACGACCGGGCCCAGATGATCGCCTCCGGGAACGGGTCGAACGCCCCCGTCGCGGGGTGCCCGGCCCGCAGGCACACGATCGCCGGCCGGCCCGCCAGGCGGTCGAGCGCGGTCGCCAGCGCGCTCGCGCGCATCCGGCCCTGGCCGTCGGTGCCGACCGGGATGGCACGGCCGAGACCCAGATAGCGCAGCGCCCCGGCCAGGCCGGACGGGGCCTCCGCGGCCAGTACGGCGATCCGCGGTGCCCCGGCCAGGCCGTCATTGTCGAGGTCCCAGCCCTCGTCGGCGAGCAGCGCACTGCGCGCGGCGGCGAGCGCGGTGAACGTCGCCATGGTGGCGTCGGTGACGAATCCGACGTCGGACCGGGCCGGCAGGCCGAGCAGGTCGCGCAGCCAGCGCGCCGCCGCCGCTTCGATGGCGGCGGTGGCCGGGCTTTCCTCGTGGGTCGCCGTGTTCTGGTTCCAGGCGCTGGTCAGCCAGTCGGCGCCGAGGGCCGCCGCCCCGCCGGAGCGCCGGGGCGGCGCACCGCGCAGCCCCGGTTCGCGCAGCCCCGGTTCGGCGAGCCGGGCGAGCTGTTCGACGACCTCCGCCGGGTCGCCGGGATCGTACGGCAGCTCACCCTTCTCGATCGCCGTCATGTCGGCCTCGCACCCGGCGCCCGTCCTGCTCGCCCAGCGGAGGGCATGGGCCACCGCCCGGCTGATGATTCGCTCGTCGTCCCGCACGGTCGATCGTCCCCTCCCCGTTGGCCGGGAACACTAGGAGGAGACCACTGACCGATTACTGAGCGTCCACTGAGCGCCGGGCCGATTCGGGTAGGACGTGAACCTGCGGCCTCGCGCTGCGTCCAAACGGACGTGGAGACACCAAAGGGTTACGACGACGCGCGCTGGCAGGTCTGTCTGGGGCTCGCCCGCGATCTGCTGCTCATCGACGAGGACGGCACCGACCTGCGGGAGCGCTACCGGCGCGTCCTGATCGACGGGACCCTGCCGCAGGCCACCACCCCACGGCGGATTCTCATCGCCGGGGCCGGGATAGCCGGGCTCGCCGCGGGCTACCTGCTGAAGCGGGCGGGTCACGACGTACGCCTGATCGAGGCCGACACCCGCCGCGTCGGCGGCCGCATCAAGACCTTCCGCCACGACCCGGACCGCGGGATGAGCGCGCCGTTCCTCGACCGGTCGCAGTATGCCGAGGCCGGCGCCATGCGCATCCCCGACGGCCACCTGCTCACGCTCGGCCTCGTGGACAAGTTCGGCCTTCGCCGCCGGCCGTTCCACAACGTCGACATCGACCCGGCGACCGGCGCTCCGGCCGGCCGGACCTGGGTCGACGTCAACGCCGTACGGATGCGCCGGGCCGACTACAACGCCGATCCGAGCGTGGTCAACCGCAGCTTCAGCCTCGGTGAGCCGCTGGTGCGCACGGCGAGCGAGAGCCTCGACGCCGCGCTGGCCCCGGTCCACGACTACTACTCGCAGGTCACCCCGGAAGGCCGGGTCGACAAGGCGCTCGACGAGCGGATCGCCGGCTGGGCCCGGCTCATCTACGACTTCGACTCGCTGTCGATGAGCCGGTTCCTGACCGAGGTGGCCGGGTTCGGCGTCGGGGCGGTGGACGCCATCGGCACGCTGGAGAACATCCAGTCCCGCATGCCGCTGGCCTTCATCCACAGCTACATCGCCCGCTCGATGATCAACCCGGGGGCCCGGTTCTGGGAGCTCGACGGCGGCAGCTGGCAGTTGCCGTACGCGTTCGAGCCCTTCCTGCGCGAGAACATCCGGTTCGACCGCCGGGTGATCGCGATCCGGCAGTCCGCCGACTCGGTCTCGATCGACGCGGAATCCGAGGACGGCGGGACCCGGGAGACGTTCACCGGGGACCTCGCGATCGTCACGGTGCCGTTCTCGGCCCTGCGCCACGTCGAGATCGAGCCGCTGCTGTCCTACCCGAAGCGGCGGGCCGTGATCGAGCTGCACTACGACGCGGCGACCAAGGTGCTGCTCGAGTTCTCGCGCCGGTGGTGGGAGTTCAGCGAGCAGGACTGGAAGCGCGAGCTGGAGGAGCAGGAGCCGGGCTCGTACGACCGGTACGGGGCGGGGGAGGGCGACCTGATCGTGGGCGGCGGGTCGACGACCGACAACCCGAACCGGTTCGCCTACTACCCGTCGCATCCGGTGCCCGGCAGCCCGGGCGGGGTCGTGCTGGCCAGCTACACGTGGGCCGACGACGCGCGCCGGTGGGACTCGATGGACGACGACGACCGGTACGCGTACGCGCTGCGAGGCCTGCAGGACCTGCACGGTGAGCGGATCGCGGCGTTCTGGACCGGCCGCGGCGCCACGCAGAGCTGGGCCCGCGACGACTTCGCGTTCGGTGAGGCCGCGACCTTCGCCCCCGGCCAGTTCACCGAGCACCATCCCGTGATCCCGCGGGCCGAGGGCCGGCTGCACTTCGCCGGCGAGCACACCTCGCTGAAGCACTCCTGGATCGAGGGCGCCCTGGAGTCGGCGGCGCGGGTCGCCCTGGAGGTGTCCGCGCGATAGGGATGATTTCGGCGGCCGCGGTGAGGCGCCCGCTATTGTGATTCTGCTCGCTTTGATGAATTTCGCGGTCCCGAGTGCGTATTGCTACGCATGTCGTCGACCGGGCAATGGGGGTCCGCGTGAGCTCGATCGTGCGTCCCGATTGGGAATTCATCGAAATGGTCTGCCACGAGCTGTATGCCGACGTGGAGGAGCTCTCGACGCGGATCACCGCGCAGATCCGGGCCGAGCTGGCCGGCAACTACGCGATGATCGAGGAATCGGACACGCTCGACCACGTCCGGCAGGAAGTCGGTGCCCTGCTCGCCGGGCTGATCGAGCGTCGGCCGCCGAGTCCCGCCGAGGCCGACCACGGCCGGATCGCCGGCCTGCGCCGCGCGGAGCAGGGCATCCACGTCGACACCCTCGTCGGTGCCTATCACATCGGCTACCGCATGACGTGGGAGGAGTTGCGCCAGCGGATGATGGCGCACGGCCGGCGACGGGAAAATCAGCTTCTTCCGCTGATGAGCCTGTTCTGGACCTGGCTGCGCACGGTGACCAGTGCCGCGGCGGACGGCTATTCCCGGGCGATGGCGCTGCGCGAGGAGTCGGGCACCGCCCTCGCGCGCACCCTGATCTCCGGATTGTCCGGCGGCGTGCCGAACAGCAGCGCCGTCGTGCAGGCCGCCCGGGGGCTCGGCTTCGACCCCGACGGCTCATTCCAGGTGATCTGCAGTTCCGCCCTGGACTGGCCCGACGAGCGGATGGCCCGCTTGCGGCAGGGCATCGACCGCCGGTCGCTGCAGGCGATCGCCCTGGTGCACGGTTCGCTCCTCGTGGTGGTCGTTCAGGACTGCCGGCCCGAGCACCTGCTGCCGTTGCTGGCCGAGCGCCCGGTCGCCGGGGTCGGGCTGCGCCGGCCGGGGCTGACCGGCGCCGCCGAGAGTCTGACCGACAGTGAGCAGGCCCGGACGCTGGCCGAGATCCGCTCCGGGGTCGTCTTCTTCGAGCACGACTGGGCGATGGTGACGCTGGTGGCGCAGTTGCCGCGTCTGCGCCCGCTGGTCACGCCGGGCACCGATGTCTCGGGAACGCACCTGACCGAGGCGGTGGCCGCGTTCCTCGACAGCCGCTTCTCGATCGCGGGCGCGGGCGAGGCTCTGCACCTGCATCCGAACACGGTCCGCTACCGGTTGGCCCGCTGGCAGAAGGTGACCGGCTGGGACGTGTACACGCTCGACGGCATGCTGCGCTCGGCGCTGACCATGGTGGCCGACAAGCGGTAGCCCCGAGGGCGTCTTGGTGGATTCCACCGGAAGATGGGTCGCGATTCCTCGTTTTCTGAGAAGCGACCGGTCCGCCGGTGCAGGGAGTATTCGTACCGGAATCGCACAGGTTTCATGGCCGGGGGCGGCCTTTCCTGACGTCCGGGGGACGAAAAATTGTTCATCGACGGTGCCGGCGTCATGCCGGCCAATCGCAAACCACCACCCGAATCGGGACACGGAGCGGAACGAATCGGCGCGCTGATCGAAACCTATCGTCCGATGCTCCTGCGCTTCCTGGGGAGGAACGGGCAGAGCCCGGAAGGCGCCGAAGACATCTTCCAGGAAACGATGTTCCGGGTCTGGCGCAACCTCGACAACATGCCCGGCGACCGGGACGGCACGCGGCGATGGCTGTTCGCGGTCGCCCGCCGACTGATGATCGACGGGGAGCGCCGGCGCCAGGCGCGCCCGCTGGAGGTCTGCCTGCTGGAGCCGTCGCGGATCGCGGGCGGGGAGCAGCCCGGCGACTGGGTCATCGCCCGGGAGAGCCTGCGCACGGCGTTCAGCGGGCTCGGCGAACGGCACCGCGAGGTCCTGATCGAGGTGTACTGCGACGGCAAGCCGATGGCCGTTGTCGCGCGCGAGCTCGGCATTCCCCTCGGCACGGTCAAGTCGCGGGCCCACCACGGCATGCGGGCGTTGCGGCGGGCCGTCCTGGCCGACGACGGGCGGCGCCCGTCGGCTCGCGCCGGCCGGTGAACCGCGCCTATCGGTGAACTGCGCCTGTCGGTGCTCGGGGCCTACCGGTGCCCGGGGCCTGTCGGTGATCGGGGCCTACCGGTGCCCGGGGTCTATCGGTGCTCGGGTCGGCCGGAGGCCGCCGAGCCGGGCGACGCGGGGTCGTGACGGTCGAGGCCGGCGGACGCGATCGCGTCGAGGGCGGCCGCCAGGTGCGGGGCGAAGCGGGCGGCGTCGGTGGCCGGCAGGGCCGAGTTGTGCAGGACGTTGCGCACCAGCTGGACCCCGGCGCAGATCGCGATCAGCAGCGCGGCCCGGGCCGCCCGGTCGTCGCCCGGCAGCTCCGAGGCCAGCTGTTTCTGATAGTTGCGTTCCATGTTGTCCCGCATGATCTCGGCCGCCCGCGCGTTGCCCAGTGAGCGCAGCGTCAGCATCATGCCGTCGCGTTCCGGCGGCTCGGCGGTGAGCAGTTCGAGCGCGACCGCGTCGTTGTTGCCCGGGGTCATCAGCAGCGTCTTCGCGAAGACCTCCTCGACCACCTGGACGAACAGGTTTTCCTTCGACCCGAAGTAGCGCGTGATCAGCCGCGCGTCGACGCCGGCCTCACGCGCGATGTCGCGGGTGCCGGCGCCGTCGTAACCGTGCCGGCAGAAGAGGTCGGCCGCGGCGTCGAGGATCGCCCGGCGGGTGGCCGAGGAGTCCCGCCGGGCGGGGGTTGAGGCGCTGCTCACGTTTTCAGGGTACGGCCTACCCTTGTCATGTCCCCGCCTGAGGACAAAGCTTGTCCCCGAGTGAGGACATACTACGAGAGGCGGGACCATGTCTCGACACCTGGGACCGGAGAAGCTCGAGGTCGGCCCGATCGGTTTCGGCGCGATGAGCTTTGCCAACCCGTACGGCCAGAGCGGCTATGACGCCGCGCTGGCGGCGCGGCAGATCGTCGACCGTGCTCTGGAGCTCGGCGTCACGCTTTTCGACACCGCCGAGGGTTACGGCGACAGCGAGGTACTGCTCGGCCAGGCCGTCGCCGGGCGGCGCGACCAGGTCGTGCTGGCCACCAAGTTCGGCATCGTCGAGTCCCCGTTCGCCGGCGGCCCCGCGCGGATGGACGGCACCCGCGCCTACATCCGCACCGCCGTCGAGAGGTCGCTGCGGCGACTCGGCACCGACCACATCGACCTGTACTACCAGCACCGCGTCGACCCGGACACGCCGATCGAGGAGACCGTCGGGGCGATGGCCGAGCTGGTCGCCGAGGGCAAGGTGCGGTACCTCGGGCTGTCCGAGGCGGCGCCGGACACCCTGCGGCGGGCGGCCGCGGTGCACCCGATCACCGCGCTGCAGACCGAGTGGTCGCTCTGGACGCGGCACATCGAGGCCGAGATCCTGCCCGTGGCCCGCGAGCTCGGGATCAGTGTCGTGCCCTACAGCCCGCTCGGCCGGGGCGCGCTGACCGGCACCATCACGTCGCGGGCCGACCTGGCCGAGAACGACCACCGGCTCGGGATGCCGTGGTACTCCGAGGAGAACATCGACCGGAACCTGCGTACGGTCGAGACCGTCCGCCGCGTCGCGGCCGGACACCGGGCCACCCCGGGCCAGGTCGCACTGGCCTGGCTGCTGGCCCAGGGGCCCGACGTGGTCCCGATCCCGGGCACCCGGCGGTTGAACTACTTCGAGGAGAACTCGGCGGCGGCCGGCCTGACGCTGACCGCGGGCGAACTCGCCGAACTCGACGCCATCACGGTCGACGGCGACCGCGAGGGTCAGGACGCCGTCGGCTCCCGGAACTGGTTCGACGGGGTGACGCCGCCGCTGGACGCGACCGCACGCTGATCGCCAGGTCCCCGGCTCACGCGAGCGCGGCCTCGTTCCGACCAGACTCGGAACGACCAGTGACGTCCTTGCGGGGATCGGCAGGAGACATCAGACCAGAAGACGCGGAGGGCCGCAGATGACGGTGCTGGGCACCGGGTTCCAGGCGATCGTCCCGTTCGCCGCCTGGGTGACCCGCCCGAACGGCTGGTCGCCGAAGTGGAAGGCGAACCCGACCGTGCCCGGCACCAGCATCTCCTCGATCAGGCGGCGCCGCGCGGCCGGGACGCGGTCGCCCTGCCAGTCCGGGCCCGAACCCCACTCGACGTGGCTGAGCTGCAGCGGGTGATGGAAGGCGTCGCCGAAGGCCAGGAGGCGTACGGCCCCCGACGTGACCAGGTACGACGTGTGGCCCGGGCTGTGGCCGGGGGTGACGATCGCCCGTACGCCGGGGACCACCTCGTCGCCGTCCTCGACCAGGGTGGCGTTGTCGAGGGCCGCCGGCGGTGGTGCCGAATTCCACTCCAGCGCGCCGACCACGTGACGTTCGAACGCCCCGGCCCAGCCGACGTGGTCGGCGTGCAGGTGGGTCAGCGCGACGACGTCGATCGTCGACGGGTCGTGGCCGAGCACGGCCAGTGTGTCGAGCAGCGAACCGCAGTTGACTGCGCCCTCGGGCCGCCGGCCCTGGACCGGCCCGAACCCGGCGTCGATCAGCACCCGCCGCTCGCCGATCTCGACGAGCAGCCCGCCGGCCGACATCGGCACCATTCCCTCGTCGTCCAGGAGCCCCGGCACCCACGCCTCGGGTGGCACCGCCGGGAAGAAGCCGGCCGGCGGGAACGCCATGGCTCCGTCGACGACGTAGGTGAAGCGGACCGCCCCCAGGGTGAGAGAGCGGACCGAGGACTGGTTCTGCAGGGTCGTCACTGCAGCAAACACGGTGCCGAGGGCCCGGAGTTCAGCCCGGCGGGCATGATCGACAGGTGCGCGGCGAATCGAGCGGCGTGAAAGCGGTCCGGAAAGGTCGGGAGCGAACCGGGCCGCTCGCGCGTGTATCCGGCATGAGAACTGACACCGCCGCCGGAGAGTTTCCAGCTGCATCCCGGTTGGATACAATGTCGGGAGGTTAGACGCTAGAAACCCGACCGGGAAGGGGAACAGGTGCGATGACGAGGGACGACGAGCACCCACCCGGCACGCCGACAGTTGGATACAACAAGGCGATCGACGTGCACGCGCACCTGTTCCCGCAGAGTGCCGTCCGCGCCGAGGCGGCCGGGGAGGCGTGGTTCGGCTCGACCTTCGAGGCGGTGCCGCCCGGTGCCCCGCCGGTCGTGCTGACCGGGGACACGCGGTCGGCGATGGGTGCCCCCGAGCACCGCGAGCCGCCCGAGCACCGGATCGCCCACATGGACCGGATCGGCGTCGACGTGCAGGTCGTGTCGGTGCTGCCCCCGCTGTTCCGCTACGACCTGCCGGCCGAGGTCGGCGCGGCCGCCGCGGTGGCGATCAACGACGAGATCACGGGGATGCGGGAGCGGTGGCCGGAGCGGTTCCTCGGCCTGGCCACCCTGCCGTTGCAGGCGCCGGGCGCCGCGGTCGACGAGATCGACCGGGCGATGGCCGCGGGCCTGTCCGGCATCGCCGTGGGCACCCACGTCGGCGGGCGGGACCTCGACGACCCGGCGCTGCGGCCGGTGTGGCGGCGGGCCGGGGAACTGGGCTGCTTCGTGCTGATCCACCCGGCGCACCCGCGCGGTGGGCCCGCCCTGCGCCGCGACTACCTGTCCAACGTCGTCGGCAACCCGCTGGAGACGACGCTCGCCTTCGCCGCGCTGGTGCTCGGGGGAGTGCTCGACGAGGTGCCCGGGCTCAACGTCTGCTTCGTGCACGGGGGCGGCTACATCACCACCATGGCCGGGCGGCTCGACCACGCGTACGCCGTACGGGCCGATGTGGCCGGCAGTCGCCGGCCGCCGGGGGAATATCTGCGCCAGGTCTGGTTCGACAGCCTGACCCACGATCCGGCCGGGCTGGCCGCGCTGACCGCCCGGGTGGGCGCCGACCGGGTGCTGCTGGGAAGCGACTACCCGGCCGACATGGGCGCGGCCGACCCGGTGGCCGCGGTGACCGCCGCCGGGCTGTCCGGGGCCGAGCGCGACGCAGTGATCGGCGTCAACGCCGCCCGGCTGCTGGGAACCCCCGCCCGGCGGCCCGTGTCGGCTAGGATGCCGTGATGGCGGCGCGTGGCACGGGCAGCCCCGGAAGCGGCCAGTCGAAGGGCACTCGCCCCAGGCCCACCGGGGAGCTGGGTCGTTATCTCGTCGCCACTCCCGATCGCGGTTCCACCGCCGATGCCGCCACCGACGCGCTGCGCGAGGCCATCCTCGACGGCCTGATCCCGGCCTCGACCTGGCTGCGCGAGGAGGAGATCGCGGCCGAGCTGCAGTTGTCCCGCACGCCGGTGCGCGAGGCGATCCGCCGGCTCACCTCCGAGGGCCTCGCCGTCCGCATGCCCAACCACGGCACCCAGGTCGCGCCGATGGCGATGGAGGACATCCTCGCCGTCTACACGGTCCGCGAGAGCCTGGAGGGGCTGGCCGCCCGGCTGGCCGCCCAGCGCGCCTCCGAGCAGCTCCGCACCGGCCTGCGAGACATTCACGAGAAGTTCAAGCGGGCGGCCGCGTCGGGTGACGCGGGCGTCCTGTCCGATCTCAACCTGGAGTTCCACCGCGCCATCCGGGTGGCCACCGACAACCGCTATCTGGAGCGGTTCCTGACCCAGGTCGAGCACGCCGTGCGCCGCTTCGGCAACAGCACGTTCCGCGACTCGCGCCGGGTCGACGCCACGATCTACGAGCACGAGTCGATCCTCAACGCGATCGTCAACGGCATGGCCGAAGATGCCGAGGTGCACGCCCGCAGCCACATGCGGCGGGCGCGCGAGGCCCGGCTCGAGGCGTTCCTCCGGGCCAACTCATAGCAGCAGCTCCTCGGCGTAGGGATAGGTCGTCAGCCGTTCGACACCGTCGGCGGTGACCGCCACGACGTCCTCCAGGCGCACCCCGCCGCCGCCGGGCACCCCCGGCACGATGATCGTCGGCACCACGGCCAGCACGGTTCCCGGCTCGAAGGCCAGCTCCGGGGTGGGGCGGCCGGGCGGCGCGATGAACGGCGGCTCGGCGTAGCCGACCCCGATGCCGTGCGCCACGATCATCTTCTGGAGATAGCCCCGGTAGGGCCCGGCGTCCAGCAGTTCGCCGGCGACCCGCTGCAGCTCGGCCGCGGTCCGGCCCGGTGCCAGCTCGGCGATCATCGCCTCGTGCAGACCGGAGACCGCGGTGTAGATGCGGCGCTGCTCCTCGTTCGGCTCGCCGCACACGACCGTACGGGTGGCCTCGCTGAACACGCCGTTGAAGCAGGCGCCGATGTCCATGAAGACGAGGTCGCCCTCGGCGACCTCGGTCTCGCCGGCGAACCGCTGCATCGGCGCGGTGTTCTGGCCGGTGCAGACGATCAGGTTGCACTGCGGCACCTCGGCGCCGTGCCGGTAGAACACCCGCATGACCTCGGCCAGGATCTCGCACTCGCGGATGCCGGGCCGGACCGCCTCGCACGCCACCCGGAACGCCTCGTCGACCACCGCCGAGGCGGCGCGCAGCAGGACGATCTCCTCTTCGAACTTGACCGAGCGCACGTGGTGCAGCACCGCGTTGGCGTCGACCACCGGCGCCCCGATCAGATCGGACAGGTTGGCCAGGCTGTTCGGCGTGCCGATGTCGGTGCCGACCCGCCCGCCGCGCCAGCCCAGCTCGCGCAGTGCCGAGCCGATCGGGGCGAGGGCCTGGGCGCCGCCGCCCTCGAGCATCACCCCGGTCGGGAACTCGCGGACGTTCTCCGGCTCGAGCCAGGTCATCGTCGACCGCCGGTGCGGGGTGTCGTCCTGGTGCACGAAACAGATCACGTCGTCGGACCGGGTCGTCACCACGACGGCCTGGCGCACCAGGAAGTTGGGCGCGTAGAGGGGGCGGAGGTCGGCGGCGTACCGGCCGTTGGCGTACTCGAAGACCACGACGGCCTCGAGGTCGTTGTCGGCCATCGCGTTCCGCAGGCGGTCCAGTCGTTTGGCGCGCAGCCCGGTCATGTCGACCATCAGATCTCCCTCGGGGTGACGGACGGGTCGGCCAGATAGGCCGGTGTCTCGCCGGCCAGCGCGGCCAGCACGGCGTCGACCACGCCCTGCCGCAGTGCCGGGCCGGAGCGGCTGCCCTTGGCCCCGGTGTGCGCGGTCAACCGGATCCGGCTCTCGGCCCTCAGCGGGCTGCCGTCCGGCAGCGGTTCCTCGCGGGTCACGTCGAGCGCGGCCCGGGCCACCGTCCCGCCGGCGATCGCGGCCCGCAGCGCGTCCTCGTCGATGAGCTCACCGCGGGCGGTGTTGACCACGACGGTGCCGGGCCGCAGCCGGGCGAAGGCCGCCGCGTCGAGCACGACCGGCCCTCCGGGCGCGTGCAACGAAATCAGGTCGGAAGAGGCCAGGAGCTCATCCAGGCTGACCGCGGTGACGCCGGCCTCCGGGGAGGCCGGCATCGGGTCGTACGCCAGGACGGTCCCGAAAACGCTGCGGCTCTTGCGGGCCAGCGCGCGGCCGATCCGTCCGAACCCGATGATGCCGAGGGTCAGGTCGGCGAACCGCCGGCTCTGCCCGCCGACCTTGGCCGCCTCGGCGGAGTCACCGGCCCGGGCCGCGTCGTGGATGTCGAAGAGCCGCCGCTCCGAGGCGAGCAGGAGCGCCAGCGCGTGGTCGGACACCTCCTCGACGCTGGCCGACGGCACATAGGCGACCGGAATCCCGAGCTCGGTCGCGGCGGCGACGTCGACGTTGTCCACGCCCACGCCGCGGCGCACCACCAGTCGCAGCCGGGGCAACCGTGCGAGGACCGGCCGGTTCACCGGCTCGGACGCGCCGACGATCAGGATGTCCGCGTCCGCACCCTCGGTCACCAGGTCGTCCTCGGTCCACAGTGGTGCCGACCGCAACGTTGCCCCGGCCCGCACGATCGCCTGCTCGGCCTCGCCGATCGCGCCCAGCCGCTCGCTCATGACGACGGTCATCCGCTCGCTCACGACTGCCCCCGCACGGTCACGTCGAGCCGCAGGACCGGCAGCCCGGTGACGGCCAGCTCGACCACGTCGCCGCGATGCAGGCCGGCCACCCCGGCCGGCGTGCCGGTGAGGATGAGGTCGCCCGGTTCGAGGGGGACGATCGACGAGGCCAGCGCGACCAGCCCGGGCACGTCCACGATCAGATCCTCGAGCTTGCCGTGCTGACGCTGCTCGCCGTTCAGCGACAGCGTCAGCTCGAGCGAGGTCGCCAGGGCCGGATCGGTCAGCGGCAGCACCGCCGGGCCGGTCGGGGCGAACGTGCGGAACGACTTGCGCATCGAGCGTTCCTCGCGTTTGCCCTCCTCCAGCCGCATCGTCACGTCGAGCGCGCCGGTGAAGCCGGCCACGTGGGCGAGCGCGTCGGCCGGGTCGATGTCGAGGCCGGGGCGCCCGATCACGATCGCGATCTCGCCCTCGTACTGGAACTCGCGGTCCGGCCGGTCGGGCAGCTCGATCGGGTCGGCGGCGCCGGAGACGCTGCCGCCGGCCTTGACGAACAGGCCCAGCTCCTTGGTCGTGCTGCCCGGGTTGGGGCTGCGGGCGCCGAGTTCGCCGCTGTGCGCCCGGTAGTTGACCGGTGCGCCGAAGACGTTGCGGGGCCGGCCGACCACCGGCAGGATCCGGCCCGGTTCGATCCGGTCACCGGGTTCGGTGCGATCAAGTACGGCGGAGATCAGGCAGGCGTCGGCATCATGCGGGCCGTCGGGGTGCAGCACCCCGCAGATCTCGTACGCGGTTCCGTCGTCCAGCCAGGCACCGACGCGGGCCTCCCCGTCGGTCTCGTGGCGAAAGTAGGTGGGCACGGGACTCCTAACGCAGATTCGGGATGATGTCCTCGGCGAACCGGGTCAGTGACCGGCGCGCCCCGTCGAGGTCGTCGAGCGGCACGAACGCCACCGTGATGTGTTCGAGGCCCTGAGCGGCGTACGCACGGATCTGGTCGGTGACCTCGGCCGCCGAGCCGGCCAGCGCGATCGCCTTGGCCTTGAAGTCGTCGAGCGTGTAGCCGGCCCAGTCGCTGCGGCGCCGCAGGATGGACAGCGCCTCGTCGACCCGGGCCGGGGAGTCGTCGACGACGGCGTAGAACAGGGCTCCGCCGGTGACGTGGCGTCCGTCGGTCACCCCGGCGCGGATCTCGGAGAGCGCGGCGCCGAAGGTGGCCGGGGTCAGCCCGTCGCCCTGGGGTGAGGCCGGGGTCCAGCCGTCGGCGATGCCGGCCACCAGGCGGCGGACCGCCGGGGAGGCGCCACCCATCCAGATCGGCGGGCGCGCCTGCACCGGCTTGGGCCAGAATGGCACGTCGCGCAGCACGTAGTGCTCGCCCTCGTAGTTGGCCACCGTGTCCGATTCCCACAGCGCCCGGATCACCTCGATGCCCTCGCGCAGGGCCTCGATGCGGGCGGAGAGCTTGGGGAAGGGAAAGCCGTACGACTCGTATTCGATCCGCTGGTGGCCCGCGCCCAGCTGGAGCAGCAGGCGGCCCTCGCTGATCTGGTCGACGGTCGCCGCCCACTTGGCCAGGAACACCGGGTGCCGTAGTCCGACCGGACTGACCTGCGGTCCGATCTTGACGCGCGAGGTGGCCTGGGCGATCGCGGCCAGGGAGGTCCAGGCGTCCAGGAAGTACGGCTCGGCGGGTGGCGCGTTGGTGTAGCCGGTCAGTCGCGAGCCCGGCAGCAGCAGATGGTCGATGACGTAGACGCCGTCGAATCCGACGTCCTCGGCGTGGGTCGCGAGACCCAGCAGGTCGGGGAAGCGGGTCTGCGGGCGCTGCCCGTGGATGCTCAGCTTGAAGGCGAATTCCACTGCGTTCTCCGTTCGTCGAGCCGCGTCGGCAGATTGTATCCAACCTGCGTCCAATCGCCAGCATGAAGCGTTGAGAAGCTTGTCACGCTGGTAACCCGGCTGTAGCATCCGTGCATCCCGCTTGGATACAACTTCTGGCGGACGCGGCTGACCGGCATCGGCCTCCGCGTCGACGGAGAGGTACGGCCATGATTTCTCGTAGAACCGCAGTGGTCGCCGCAGTCGCGACCATGAGCCTGATGACCGGATGCAGCGTGGGTAGCCGTCAGGCTGAATCCTCCGACCCGAGCGCCGCCGCGGACTGGAAGCCGGTCTTCAAGGACGGCAAACTCCAGCCGCTGCCCGACGGCTTCCCCAACAAACCGATCACGATCCTCAACGGTGACGAGGCCGGTTCCTCCGACGGCATCTACGCCCGCACCATGCAGAAGGCACTGGCGAACATCTCGCCGGTGAACGTCGAAGTTCTCGACAAGCCGGCCGGCAGCGGCGGCAACTGGGCCAGCCTGAAGTACATGCAGTCGCGCCCCGACGCCAAGGACGGCTACATGGTGCAGGTGATGGCCTACACCGGGGCCGGCCTGGACTTCATCGCCGACACGGTGGCGACCGGCTACGGCTACAAGACCGACGACATGAACCCCGTGATCGCCACCGAGCGGGTCCCGTTCGTGGTGGTCACCCGCGGCAACGCGCCGTGGAACACCTACCAGGACCTGGTCGACGCGGCCAAGGCCAACCCCGGCAAGCTCAAGTACATCGCGGTCAGCACCGGCAGCCAACTCGACATCGGCATGATGAGCCTGATGGCGAAGGGCGGCTGGACCGCGCAGAAGATCCCGCTCAAGGACAACGTGCAGGTCGCCACCACGATCGCGGCCGGTCAGGGCGACTTCTCGATGGAGCTGCCGGACGTCATCGCCGGCCAGTTCCAGGCCGGCAAGATCAAGGTGCCGCTGGTCGTCGGCGAGCAGAAGCCGGCCGTGTTCCCCCAGGCCCAGACGACCAAGGAACTCGGCCTCGACGAGCCCTGGGGCTCACTGCGCGGGCTGATGGCCACCCCGGAGACCAGTGATCTGCACCGGCAATGGCTGTTCGAGCTCTTCAAGGCGGCCCAGTCGAGCCCGGCCTACGCGCAGCGGCTGCAGACCGTGCCCGGCGCCACCGGCGTGGTCTACGACCACGACGAGGTCATGAAGAACGTGCACGACGCGCAGGACATCGCCACCCCGATTCTCAAGCAGCTCAACCTCTACAAGGGCAATTGATCACCGCGGGCCGGGCGCGTACCGCGAGCCCGGCCCGCACCGGACGGGAGTGCGATGGACAAGCGGGTCGATCTCACGGTCGCCACTGGCTTCCTGGCCTTCGGCATCTGGCTTCTGGTGGCGTCCTTCCGGATTCCGCAGGGCTCGGTGCCGGACAGCATCGGCTCGGGCGGGGTGGCCCGGGTCCTGGCGGTCGTCATCATCCTGGCCGCCGGCTATCTGGTCGCCCGCCGGGTCGTCGGCTGGCGGCGCACCCCCGGGGCCACCGTGCCGGCCGAGGGCAGCACCGACAACCCCGACCACCCGGCGTCGACCCGGCGCGGGCTCGGCATCTTCGGCCTGCTGGTGGCGTACGCGTTCGGCGTCCGCTACCTGGGCTACCCGATCGCCACGCCGATCTTCGTCGGCGTCGCCCTGTACGTCATGGGCGTCGCGTCGTGGCTGCGGCTGGTCGCCCTCTCGGTGCTCTACACAGTCGCGTCGTACGTCCTGTTCGTCGGCTTCTTCGGCGTGCTGCTGCCGCTCGGCGTCCTGTCCACCTGGGACTACTACCTCTGGTTCCACTTCTAGAAGATCGAGGGGTCATGACGTTCTTCCTGCACAGCCTCGCGCAGGGCACCGCCTACCTGACCGACCCGATCTTCCTTCTGATCATCGTGGCCGGGACGCTCTGGGGCGTGATCGGCGGCGTCCACCCGGGCGGCAGCGCCACGCTGTCGGTCGGTGTGGCCCTGCCGTTCACCTTCGTCATGAACGGCCCGCAGGCGGTCGCCTTCCTGCTCTCGGTGCTGGTCGGCATCAACTTCGCCAACAGCCTGCCGTCGGTGCTGATCGGCGTGCCCGGCACCCCGTCGGCCGTGCTCACCGCCCAGGACGGGTTCCAACTGCACCAGCGCGGCGAGACCGGCACCGCGCTCGGCATCGTCTACCTGGCGTCGATCTTCGGCCAGTTCGTCAGCATCATCTTCTTCGTCGCGTTCGTGGTGCCGCTGTCCAACCTGGCCTACCTCTTCCTGTCGCCCGAACTGTTCGCGATGGCCCTGCTCGGCATGACCGCGGTGGTCGGGCTGGCCGGCCGCAGCATCGTCAAGGCCGTCATCTCGGCCGCGGTCGGACTCGCCGTCGCGCTGGTCGGACTCGACCCGCTGGAGAACGTGCCCCGCTTCACGCTCGGGCTGACCGACCTGCAGGACGGCGTCAACCCGATCGCGGTGGTGATCGGCCTGCTCGCGGTCAGCGAGGTGATCCGGCAGTGCCGCCAGGTCTATCCCTGGTCGGTCGGCAAGATCCGGCTCCGGTCGATCAAGTTCCCGAACCGGGCGGTGCTGCGCCGGATCCTCCGGCCCGCGCTTCTCGGTACGACGCTGGGCGTCATCATCGGCATCGCGCCCGGTGCCAGCGCCGAGGCCGCGTCGTACATGGCCTATCAGCAGGCCAAGGCGATGTCGAAGACGCCGGAGGAGTTCGGCAAGGGCTCGATCGAGGGCATCGCCGCCAACGAGTCGGCCCAACAGGCGTCCCAGGCCGGCGACCTGATCCCGACCCTGGCCGTCGGCATCCCGGGCGGCTCGACCATGGTGCTGATCCTGGCCGCGCTGACCCTGCACGGCCTGGTCCCCGGACCACTGCTGATCAAGCAGAGCCCGGAACTGCTGTTCGGCGCGGTCGGCGGCCTGCTCGGCGCGGCGGTCTTTCTGGCACTCATCGGCTGGATGATGGCCAAGGTCGCGGCCCGGCTGGCCGGGGTCGACCGGTCGGTGATCCTGGTGCTGGCGCTCGCGCTGACCCTGATCGGCGTCTACTCGGTCGACCAGTCCATGTTCGACGTCGGCGTCTGCCTGGTGTTCGGCTTCGTCGGCTACTTCATGCTGCGGTACGGCTATGCGGTCGCGGCGGCCGCGCTCGGCGTCATCCTCGGCGACGACATCGAGAGCACGCTGCGCCAGGGCATTCTGATCGCCGACGGCAGCTTCCTGACCTTCGTGTCCCGGCCGGTGACCGCGGTGGTCCTCGCGCTCGCGGCACTGCTCCTGGCGTACGGAATCCGCAGCGAATGGCGCAGCCGGCGCCGGCCCCCGGCCTCGCCGGACGAGGGCCTTCTGGATGTCGAGGCGGAAACCGCCGAGCCGCAATCCCACTAACTGCCTGGGGAGGCTGTTGTGCAATACGACGTGGTGGTCGTCGGCGGAGGAAACGCCGCCCTGTGTGCGGCATTGTCCGCGAGGGAGTCCGGGGCCTCGGTCCTGGTTCTCGAACGAGCGCCCTACGCCGAGCGCGGCGGGAACTCGACCTTCACCGCCGGTGCGATGCGGGTGGCGTACGCGGGGCGCGAGGACGTCCTGCGCCTCGCCCCCGACCTGCCGGCCGACCTGGTCGAGCGCACCGACTTCGGCAGCTATCCGGAGGAGCGGTTCCTCGACGACCTGTCCCGGGTGACCGAGTACCGCACCGATCCCGATCTCGCCGACATCCTGGTGCGGCGCAGCTATTCGACGCTGTCGTGGATGCGGGAGAAGGGCGTGCGGTTCGAGCCGATCTACGGCCGGCAGGCCTACCAGATCGACGGCTCGTTCACCTTCTGGGGCGGGCTCACGCTCGAGGTGTCGGGCGGTGGGCCCGGCCTGGTCGACTTCCTCACCAAGGCCGCGACGGCCGAGGGCATCGAGATCCGCTACGGCACACCCGCGGTCGGCCTGCTCACCGAGGATGGCCGGGTGGTCGGCGTACGCGCCCGGGGTGACGGCCGGGTCGAGGAGATCCGGGCCGGCGCGGTCGTGCTCGGCAGCGGCGGCTTCGAGGCCAACGCCGAGTGGCGGGCCCGCAGCCTGGGCCCCGGCTGGGACCTGGCCAAGGTGCGCGGCAGCCGGTTCAACACCGGCGACGGCATCCGGATGGCGCTGGAGATCGGGGCCATGCCGTGGGGACACTGGTCGGGCGCGCACGCGGTCGGCTGGGACCTCAACGCCCCGGCCTTCGGCGACCTGGCCGTGGGCGACGGATTCCAGAAGCACAGCTACCCGCTGGGTATCATGGTCAACGCGCTCGGCGAGCGGTTCGTCGACGAGGGCGAGGATTTCCGCAACTACACCTACGCCAAGTACGGCAGCCGCATCCTGGCCCAGCCCGGCCAGTTCGCCTGGCAGGTCTTCGACGCCAAGGTCAGCCACCTGCTCCGCGACGAGTACCGGATCCGTCAGGTCACCAAGGTCAAGGCCGACACGCTGGAGGAGCTCGTGTCCAGAATGGACGGTGTCGACCCCGCGGCCTTCCTCCGGACGGTCGAGGAGTTCAACGCCGCCGTCGACGTCGCGAAACCGTTCAACCCCAACGTCAAGGACGGGCGGCGGGCCGCGGTCAAACCGCCGAAGTCCAACTGGGCCAACCGGCTCGACGAACCGCCCTACGAGGCGTACGCGGTGACCTGCGGCGTGACGTTCACCTTCGGCGGCCTGCGGATTACCGAGGACGCTCAGGTGATCGACTCCGAGGGCGACCCGATGCCCGGCCTGTACGCCTGCGGCGAACTGGTCGGCGGCATCTTCTACTTCAACTACCCCGGCGGCAGCGGGCTGACCAGCGGCTCGGTGTTCGGCCGGATCGCCGGCGCGGGGGCGGCCGCGTCCGCCTCCGTCTGATGCCCTGGGAAGGATGGAGCGCCACGGTCGCCGGCCTGGCAGTGGTCGGGTCGGTCGACCTCGGCGTCATCGCGCGGCGCCGGGACGCGGTCACCGTACGCGGCGCGGCCCGCTGGATCCTCCTCTACGCCGGGCTCGCGGTCGCGTTCGCGCTGATGCTGCTGTGGGTGCGCGGACGGCAGCAGGCGGGCGAGTTCGTCGCCGGCTACCTCACCGAGTACAGCCTCAGCGTCGACAACCTGTTCGTCTTCCTGCTGATCATGTCGAGGTTCCAGGTGCCGCCTCGCCTGCAGGACAAGGGGCTCTACATCGGCATCGTGCTGTCGCTGCTGCTGCGTACGGTCTGCATCGTCGCCGGCGCCGTCGCGCTGAGCCAGTTCAGCTGGGTCTTCTACGGGCTGGCCGCGTTCCTCGTCTACACCGGGGTGCGGCTGGTCGCGGGCCCCGGCGACGACCCGGTGGCGTTCCAGGAATACCGGGTCATCCGGCTCGCCCGCCGGGTGCTGCCGATGACCGACGCGTACGCCGGTGACCGCATCGTCGTGCGCCGCGACGGACGCCGGGTCTTCACCCCGATGCTGGTGGTCATCCTCGCGATCGGCGTGGCCAACGTGGTCTTCGCCCTCGACTCGATCCCGGCCATCTTCGGGCTCACCACCGACCCCTACATCGTCTTCGCCGCCAACGCGTTCGCCCTGATGGGGTTGCGCCAGCTGTACTTCCTGGTCGCCGGGCTGCTCCGCCGGCTGCGCTATCTCGACGTGGGCCTCTGCGTCATCCTGTGCTTCATCGGCGTGAAGCTGCTCCTGGAGGCGCTGCGGTCGTCCGGCGTCGCGGTGCCGACGGTCGGGATCGCCCTCTCGCTCGGCGTCATCCTGGCGACGCTGGCCGCCACCGTGCTCGCCAGCTGGTGGGCCTCCCGCCGGGACTAAGAGTTCCTAACCGAGTCGTCTGACGTGCCGGTACGTGATGACGCAGGTTGCGAGGGCGAGGAACGCTTCGTGGGTGTCGTCGCGTCGTTCCCGACGGATGCGCAGACGCTTCAGGCCGTGGTAGCAGGCGATGGTGCGTTCCACGACCCACCGGATGGTGCCGAGGCCTGAGCCGTGGGCTTGACCGCGGCGAGCGATGAACGGCCGGACCCCCTTTGCTCGCACGGCTTGCGGCACTTGTCGTGGTCGTAGGCGCGGTCAGCGAAGACGGCGTCCGGGCGGCTGCGGGATCTGCCCCGGCGGCCGCGCACCGGTGGGACAGCATCGAGCAGGGGCAGCAGCTGCGTGATGTCGTCGCGGTTCCCGCCGGTGCCGGCTATGACCTGGGCTGCGATACCGGCGCGGCTTGACCGGCAGCAACGGCTCGATCCGCTGCCACAACTCATCCGGCACGATCCACGGCGGCTGCTCACCACGTCTCACACCATCGACAACGCATGATCATGACCGCGCTGCCGCCAAACCGGCCCAAGTCGCCCCACTGTGTTAGGAACTCCAAGGCGCTATCCGGTGCCGCTGTCCGGGCCGGGGACGATGGACGTCCTGGCTCCGTCGACGCGATTGTGCCCTGACCCTCGCCAGTACTGTCGACCCTATGTAGAGTGCGTACATGGGTAGCCTGCGGATGACCGCGCCGGTGCTGAAGGTGATCTTCGCGCTGCTCGCCGAGCCGGACGGCGAGCACTACGGGCTCGAGCTGATGCAGGACACCGGGCTGCCCAGCGGCACGCTCTACCCGATTCTGATGCGGCTCGACCGGGCCGGATGGGTGACGTCGCGGTGGGAGGAGCTCGATCCGGTGGCCGAGGGGCGGCCCAACCGGCGGTACTACCGGTTGACCGCGGAAGGGGTCGCGGTGGCGCGGGCCGAGGTCGACGCGATGCGCGCCCGGATGCCCACGGCATCCGCTCCGAGAGAGCGGCCGGCATGATCGACCGGCTGGTGAGGGTGCTGATCGAGCTGGCGGCCCGGCGGTGGCCGGGGGAGATGGCCCGGGAGTGGCGGGCCGAGCTGGCCGTGATGCGCGACCAGCCGGCGATCCGCCGGCTGCGGTTCGCGGTCAGCCTCGCGGTCTCGCCGATCGAGGCCGCGCCACGGGTCGAGGCCTGGGCGCGGTCGCTGGCCGGCGCGGCCGGGGTCGTGCTGCTGGCCGGGGCGCTCGCCAACGCCGCCCACGTCGCCCAGCACCGGGCCGGCCCGCTCGGCTCGGCCGGAGTGTGGATCCTGTCGGTGCTTGTCGTCGGGCAGGTCGCGCGCCGCTCCCGGGCCTCGGTGCTCGCGCGCGCGGCCGGCGTCGGGGCGGCACTGTTCGGGTTTCTGCTCGCCGGCAACCGGGTCGCGGTCATGCCGTACATGGGCTGGCGGGACGTTCTGCCGGCGGTGCTCGGGTGGACGGTTCTGACGACCCTTTTCGCGTACGTCATAAGCCGCACCCGCCGCCGGGCCGTCGCCGTTCTCGGGGGTCTGCTCATCCTCGATCTGGCGGCGATCGCCGGTTCCGTGCGGGCCGCCGGCGGCCTCGGCGTCTCCCTGAGCTCGGCGCCGGCCTGGTTCCCGCTGGCGCTGCTGCCCGGCGGCACGGTCACGCTCGGGCCGCCGCAGGCCTCGGAGCTGTTGCTGGCCAACGCCTCGGCGATGATCGGGCCGATGCTGCTGTGCTCGGTGTTCGTGCTCACGCGGGCGCTCGGGCCGGCCGCCGCGGAGCACTCGTCGGTGCGGACGCTGGCGCGGGTCGACGCCCGTACGCTCTGGGGTGTCGCCGCCGCGATCGCGGCGCTCGCCGGGGGTGAGGTGTTCCGCCGGATGCCGGTGGGCGGGTTCGAGGCGACCTGGCACCGGCTGCTCGACAATTCGGCCGTGTTCGGGTTCGGGTTTCTGGCCGACACCTCGGGCCGGGTCGTGACCGCGCTGGTCGCCGGGCTGATCGCGACCCATCTCGGCGTGCGCCGGCGGGCCTGAGCCGTGCTCGTGTCCCCGGCGCCGAAGTCGGCCACCCTATGTAGTGAACAGACCATGGGGTGGCAACCGGCCCTCCTGGTCGCCGTCGTCACCGGCTATGTCGCGCTGACCCGGCCGCCCGGGCGGCGGCTGTCCGACCTCGACGTCTACCTCGGCGCGGTCGAGGGGCTGCGGCACGGCGACAGCCTCTACGACTTCATCCTCGGCAACGCGCCCTTCACCTATCCGCCGTTCGCCGGGCTGGTCATGGCGCCGCTCACCGGCGTACCCAAAATAGGCCTGCAGGTTCTCTGGACCTTGGCCACCGTGGCGACGGTCGTGGCGATCGCCCGCCTGGCCGGCCGGGAAAACGCGCCGGCCGTCGCTCTGGTGCTCTTCCTGTCGGCACCGGTGTCGTCCGATCTGCGCTACGGACAGGTCAGTCTCTTCCTCGCGCTGATGGTGCTGGTGGACGTGCTGCGGCCGCCCGGGCCGGCCCAAGGCGTGCTGACCGGTCTGGCCGCGGCGATCAAGCTGACGCCGCTGATCTTCATTCCGATGCTGTGGATGCGCGGCCGGCGCCGCGCGGCGGTCGTGGCCACCGCGACCTTTGTGGCCTGTGGTGCGCTGGCCGCGGTCGCGCTGCCCGGCGACTCGTGGCGCTATTGGACCATCGAGGTGCGTGACGTCGATCGGCTCGGCTTCATCGACTCGGCCGGCAACCAGAGCCTCAACGGCGCCCTGATCCGGCTGGGCCTGCCGTCCGCCGGCCGGGAGGTGATCGTCCTGCTGATCGGCGGCGCGGTCGCCCTGATCGCGCTGCATCGCGCCCGCCAACCGGACCCGCTCGCCGCGACCGTGGCGGTCGGCGCGGCGAGCGTGGTCCTGTCGCCGGTGTCATGGACGCACCACCAGGTCTGGCTGGTCCTCGCGGCGATTTCCGCGGGCAGCCCCACCGGTCTGGCCGTGATGATCCTGCCGGTATGGGGAGACACGCGACTTCTGTGGGCGATCGCGGTCGCCGTCGTCCGGCCCGGGCGGAAGGCGTCCAGTGGTTCATCACTGTCAGCTCGCCCGCCTCGGTGACCGCCCGGATCGTCAGGGACGGCGGCGCCGGGACGCCGGGCGCGGGCTCACTCGCCGAACGGCCCCGCTTCGTCCTCGTCGAGGACGATGTCGATCCGCATGAGGCGGGCCAGCTCGGGGGCCGGGAGCATCTGCCCGCCGGGGCACACGGCGTCGAGCAGGTCCGGGAGCAGCTGACGGAGCTGCCGGGCCACCTCGGCCGGCTCGGACTCGACGACGGCCGCCACGTCGCCCACGACGACGTCGGTCAGCAGGACCTGGCCGCGGGACGCCGCCAGCCCGTGCAGGCCACCGGGGTAGCTGTGCTCCAGCGCGAACATCATCTCCCGGCTCTCCGGGTCGTCGAGCAGCACGAGCAGCTTGTCAGAGCTCATCTTCGGCCTCCTGGTCGATGTGGTTCGTCAGCTATGACCGGGCAGGCGGCTCGGATGTGACAGATTCCAGGGCCGGGGTGATCGCGAGGCGGTAGAGGCGGGTCGGGCGGCCCTTGCGGCTCACCTGGGTGCTGCCCTCGCGGACGATCAGGCGCGCCTCGCCGAGTTTGCGGATCAGGCGGCGGCCGCTCGGATCGGTGATGCCGAGCGTGCGGGCCAGGTCGCTGGGGGAGAGAGTGTCGGTGAACAGGTAGGCACCCGGCTGCGCGTCCTGCCCGGCCCGGGTCGCGGCCCGTTCGGCCAGGGTCACGCTCTGCCGTGCGGTGCCGCCGATGCCGAAGCCGGCCACGACGCGTACGCCCAGGCGGGTGCGGGCCTCGGCGAGCACCGGCAGGGTGACCCAGTGGTGGATGGCGGCCTCGAAGAGGGCCGCCGGGGCGAAGACCAGCAGTTCGTGCCGGCCGCGCGGGTCGATCCAGGCGTCGGCGAACTCGGGCGTGTTGACCAGCAGGTGTTGCAGGCCGATCAACGCGCCGTCTGGTCGGGGTCGAACGGCAACGTGGCGATCTCGGTGGAGTCGAGGCCGAGCGCCTGCGCGACCTCGTCGACCGTCGCCCGGTCGAAGGTGTCGATGCTGACCGGGGTGGCGGGCCAGCCGTTGCGGAGGACTTTGGCCCAGGCGAGGGCCAGGTCGAGCGCGGCCGACCGGGTGACCGTGACCGGCAGGTCGGGCGGGAGCAGGTCGCGGGAGCGGGCGTACGGCACGAGCCCGAGCAGGAGCCCGTCCCGGTCCTCGTCTTCTTCCTGCTCGTCCGGCGGCGCCTGGTGGCCGGCCTGGGCGGCGCCGTCAAGGACTAGGTTTCCGGGCCGGCCAGGGCGAGCACCAGGGGCAGGAAGACGTCGTCGAGGATCTCGGACAGCAGCTGTTCGATCTCGCCCTCGCCGGCTACCTGCCCCCAGCGAGGGGCGTTGCGCAGGGCCTCGTAGCGCAGCAGGTCGGCCGGCAGGCTGACGACGCGCGACGGCAGGTCGGCGTGCGCCAGTTCACCGCGGGCGACTGCGTTCTCGAGGATCGCCCGGATCACCCCGGGCATGACGGTGCCGAAGCCGGTGTCGGACTCGGGGGCCTCGGCGAGCAGGCCGTAGAACAGGTCGGGGCGGTATTGCCGGCCTCGGTCGGCCATCCGGAGCAGCAAGCTGCGTAGGTCGCCGCGCAGGGAGCCGGTCCGCGGCACCTCGGAGACCAGCGGGCCGAGCGTGTGCCGGATCGCCGCGATCGCCAGCTGGGCGCGGTCGGGCCAGCGGCGGTAGATGACCTGCTTGCCGGTCCGGGCCCGCGCGGCGACGCCCTCCATGGTTAGCCGGGGATAGCCGTTCTCCATGATCTCGGCCCAGGCGGCGTCGAGGATCGTCGCCTCCAGCTCGTCGCCCCGGCGTCGGGTGCCCGTCACGCCCCTTCTCCCGTTCTCTCGCTAGGAGACGTTGCGTCTCTTGTTTTCGGAGCCTAGCATCCCTCCTTAGAGACGGACCGTCTCTTAGGAGGGAACTGTCATGACTGAACGTCGCGAAACGAGCCTGCTCGTGCTCGCCCTCGTCCTCGTGCTCGGGCTGGTGGCACCGCTGCTCGACAGCACGATCGTCAACGTCGCCATCCCCACACTGCGGCACGACCTGGGCGCGTCGGTCGCCACCATCCAGTGGGTGAGCACGGCCTACCTGCTCGCCATGGCGCTGGCCATCCCGGTCACCGGGTGGGCCTCCCAGCGGTACGGGGCGCGCCGGGTGTGGCTGGTCGCGCTCGTGTTCTTCCTGGCCGGCTCGGTTCTGTCCGGCCTGGCCTGGAACGTCGAGGCGCTGATCGGCTTCCGGGCGCTGCAGGGCGTCGGCGCGGGGCTGCTCATCCCGATCATGCAGACCCTGCTGTTCGGCACGGCCTCCGGGCGGCCCACCGGCAACACGATGGCCCTGGTCAGCCTGCCCGCCCTGCTCGGGCCGGTGTTCGGCCCGGTGATCGGCGGCCTGATCCTCAACCACCTCGACTGGCGCTGGATCTTCTACGTGAACCCGCCGATCTGCGTGCTCGCCATCGTGCTGGCCGTGCGCTACCTGCCTCGCGACACCGGCCGGCCCGGCGCCCGGCTCGACCTCACCGGCCTGCTGCTGCTCTCGCCCGGCCTGGCCGCCCTGATCTACGGCCTGAGCGAACTCGGCGACCGGGGCGGCTTCGGCCACCCGACCGTGCTGGTTCCGCTGATCGGCGGAGCGCTGCTGGTGGCGGCGTTCGCGGTGCACGCGCTGCGGGCGGCCGAGCCGCTGGTCGACCTGCGGCTGTTCCGGGTCGGCTCGTTCTCGGCCGTCGGCAGCCTGATGTTCCTCTCCGGTCTGGCGTCGTTCGGTGCGCTGCTCCTGCTGCCGCTCTACTACCAGCAGCTGCGCGGCGAGAGCGTGCTGACCGCGGGCCTGCTGATGGCACCGCAGGGCATCGGCATCGGGCTCTCGCGCCTGGCCGGCGGCCTGCTCGACCGCTGGGGCATCCGCGTCGTCGTGCTGCTCTCGACCCTGCTGCTGATCGTGGGCACGCTTCCGTTCGCCTTCGCCGGGCCGCACAGCAGCCAGTGGGTGCTCGGGCTGGCGCTGGTCATCCGCGGGGCCGGGCTCGGCGCGATCCTGATGGCGGTGCTGCTCGGGGCGTACGTAGGACTGCCGCGCGATCTGGTCCCGCACGCCAGCACGGCCACCCGCATCCTGCAGCAACTGGGCGGCTCGTTCGGCACGGCCCTGCTCGCCGTCGC
Source organism: Actinoplanes sp. NPDC051411 (assembly GCF_040682075.1). Taxonomy (NCBI): domain Bacteria; kingdom Bacillati; phylum Actinomycetota; class Actinomycetes; order Micromonosporales; family Micromonosporaceae; genus Actinoplanes; species Actinoplanes sp. NPDC051411. The sequence continues at coordinate 28,532 of NZ_JBFBAD010000074.1, forward strand.
TCTGCAGCGGGGACTGTCCAGCCACCCGGCCGACCCGGCGACCGCGTTCGACCACGCCTTCTGGTGGGCGCTGGCCCTGACCCTGCCCGCGCTGGCCGCGGTCGCCTTCCTGCCCCGCCACCAGCCCGTCGAGCCGGTCGCCGGCGACGCCGAGCCGGCCCTCGCCGAGCCGGCCGGCCGGTGACCGCCCGGTGACTGCCCGGTGTCGTCAGGTCCGGGTCGGCGGCGCGCTCATCGCCGCCGCGAGGAACGTGATCGCCCAGTGCCGGGCCGCCTCGCCGGTCACCGGAGACCGGGTGTTATCGGCGTCGACGCGGTCCACCGCCGCAACGGCGAGGATGCCCCGCAGCCGGAACCCCAACTCCCTCTCGGAGAGGCCGGGCAGCGCGCGCCGGAAGGCCGCGAAGTAGCGATCGCGGACCGCGTCCTCGGCCGGCCCGGTCCAGCCGCGCATCTCCTCGGCCGGATCGCTGAGGATCGTCACGATCAGCCGGGACGTCCGGGCGCCGCCCGGCATCTCGTCGAACAGGGGGCCGGCGAAGGCCTCCACCAGGTCGGCGACCGGTGGGTCCGCGGTCTCCGCGAGCAGCCGGTCGAGCCCGGCGCTCTGGGCGGCGTTGATCGGCTCGATCGCGCGGCGGGCGACCGCGGCCAGGAGTTCCGCCTTGGAGCCGAAGTGGTAGCCGACCGCGGCCAGGTTCGCCCCGGCGAGGTTGGTGATCGCGCGGATCGAGGTGCCGCGGAAGCCGCGCTCGGCGAAGAGCTGCTCGGCCGCGTCGAGGATCTGGGTGCGGGTGCCGGGGGACGCCATGGGTGCATACTAGTCATACGTTCGATTCAAACGAACGTATGAGTGAAGCGAGGACCGTCATGAAACTGCTGGTCTATGGCGCCGGGGCTCTCGGCAGCCTGCACGCCGCCCTCCTGCACGAGGCCGGCCACGACGTCTCGCTCCTCGCCCGGGGAGAGCGTCTGGCCGTCCTGCGCCGGCAGGGCGGCGTGCGACTGGCCGAGGAAGACAGCCCGGCCGTCCGGCTGGTGCCGGTGCCGGTGGTCCAGCACCCGGACGGCGGATACGAGCTGACCGCCGTCTTCGTCCGCGCCCATCAGGTGGAGGCGGTGCTGGAGTCACTCGCCGGCCGCGAGGGCGACGTGCTGTTCCTGATCAACTGGGCGGCCGGCGCGGGACCGCTCGGCGCGGTGATCGGCCCCGAGCGCGTACTGCTCGGCTTCCCCGCGGCCGGGGGCCGACTGGACGGAGATCTGGTCCGCTACCGCGCGACCAGCCTCATGACCCGGCTGGTCTCGATGCCGATCGGTGAGCCGGACGGCCGCGCGACTCCGCGGCTGGAACGGGCCGTACACGTGTTCCGCAGCACCGGGATCAACGCCCGGGCCGAGCCGCGGATCGAAGCCTGGCTCACGACGCACGCCGCGTTCGTCGCGCCGCTCGGGCAGGCGGTGATCGCGGCGTCCGGCCCGCAGGCGCTGGCCGGCGACCCGGCGGCCGTACGCGGCATGATCCGCCTCATGCGCCGTTACCTGCCGGCGCCGCCGGTCCCGCGCGCGTTCGGTGGGTTGCGGGTGCTGCCGGAGGGGCTGGTCGCGGCCCTGCTGCGGCGCTTCCTGCGCAGCCCGACGGCCGTGCGAGGTCTCGGCACCTCGGCCGCCGAGGCGGGGGAAAGTGAGCGGCTGACCGAACAGTTGCGCGCCATAGGCGGCTGAGCCTCGCACTGTGTGGCGGGCATCCGGACGGCAGGCCCGCCGTCCGGATCCCCCGTCCCGCCTTCTCCCACGCTAGGGCCCAGGCGGACCGGAGTTAGGATCCACTCCGATGCGGGAATCCTGGGCCACTTCGCTCGATCTGCTGCTCGACCTGCCCGCCGGCGGGCCGCGCCGGGCCGGGCTCGAAGACGCGCTGCGCGCCGCGGTGAGTGGCGGGCGCCTGGCCGAGGGGAGCCGGCTGCCGTCGTCGCGGTCGCTCGCGGTCCAGCTCGGGCTGTCGCGCAACACGGTCGCCGACGCCTATGCGCAACTGGTCGCCGAGGGATGGCTGGTGGCCCGGCACGGGTCGGCCACCCGGGTGGCGGCCCACGGCCGGGCGCCTTCGGTCACCCCGGCCGGGCCGGCCTCGGCCAAGCCCGCGTACGACCTCACCTCGGGTGTCCCGGACGTCAGCGCCTTTCCCCGGGCGGCCTGGCTGCGGGCCGTCCGGCAGGCGCTCGGCGACGCGCCACACGACACGCTCGACTACCCGGACCCCCTCGGCTCCCTGACTCTGCGGGAGGAGCTCTCGGCGTACCTCGGGCGCGTGCGCGGCGTGCGCGCCGGGCCGGACCACATCGTGGTCTGCACCGGCACCAGCCAGGCGTTCTTCCTGCTGGCCAAGGCGCTCGGCGGGGGACCGGTCGCGGTCGAGTCGCACGGGCTGCGCTATCACCGGCGGGTGCTGGAGGAGGGCGGTGGCCGGCTGGTGCCGATGGCGGTCGACGAGGACGGCGCGGACGTGTCGGTGCTCGGCTCGGAGCGTGGCGTCGTGCTGACCGCGGCGCATCAGTTCCCGTTCGGCGTCGCGCTGTCCCCGGCCCGGCGGGCGCACGCGCTGGCCTGGGCCCGGCGCACCGGCGGTCTGGTGATCGAGGACGACTACGACGGCGAGTTCCGGTACGACCGGCGGCCGGTCGGCGCGTTGCAGGGCCTCGACCCGGAGCAGGTCGCCTACGTCGGGACGGTCAGCAAGACCCTGGCGCCGGGGCTCCGCCTGGGGTGGATCGCCGCGCCGCCCGGCCTGCTGCGCGGGGTGGTGCGCGCGAAGTTGCTCAGCGGCGGCGGGGCCGGGGTGTTCGACCAGCTCACGCTGGCCGCGTTCATCCGGAGTGGCGGCTACGACCGGCATATCCGCCGGTCCCGGCTGCGCTACCGGCGCCGGCGCGACGCCCTGGTGCGGGCGCTCGACGGGCGTGCCTCGGTCACCGGCGTCTCGGCCGGGCTGCACGCGCTGGTGCCGGTCGACGACGAGGACGCGGTCGTCGCCCGGGGCGCGCGGCGGGGCCTCGCGCTGCACGGGCTGGGCACCTTCGGGACCCCGGGCGGGCTGGTCGTCGGCTATGCACGGCCGCCGGATCACGCGTACGCGGGAGCCCTGCGCGCCTTGCGCGCCCTCCTCTAGCCTCCCGGGTTTTCAGCCGCCGGGGCAGACATCGTGGCTTCCGCTGTGCATGACGCACACCGGTCCCGCCGATCCGGCGGGGTCGCGGTGCTCGCCGCCGGCGTGACGCGCGGCCAGCGCGTAGATCGGCAGACCCATGACGAGCGCGATGATCACGAACGCTCCGGCCAGCAGGAAGTGGCGCTTGATCGCCGACAGGACGAAGCCGACGATCGGCACTCCGATGAGCACGATGACGACCAGGATGTACGCGGGAATGTCGGGGCTGTGCTCCTCGAACACCAGGTTCGCGTCGATCAGCCGCAACGGCCCGGCGACGAGCACCGCCCCGATCACGGCGGCCGCGCCGATCCGGATGTCCCGCAGGCCGCGCCACCACGGCAGGGCCCACAGCAGCAGCCAGCCGGCCGCGAAGATGCGGGCGTGCAGCACCAGGGTCGAGTCGGCGGTGTGCTCGGCCGTCGTCGAGGTGGACGAGGCGGCGACCAGGATGCCCACGCTGACGGCCAGGGCCGGCGCGACCAGCAGGGTCACCAGCGGTGTCACCAACCAGCCGCGGATATCCCGGCTTTCATCCATCCCCGTCACGATCGGGGAGCTTAGCGGCGCGGTGAGCCGGCCGCCGCCCCACGGTGTAATGATCGGTTGTCCGAGCCTTGGAGAGGACTGAGGAATGAGCTACGGCAACGACCCGTTCGCCGGCCTGCCGCCGGCGGCCAGTTTCACCGTGACCAGCACGACCGTGAACGACGGGGACCCGTTCCCGGCCGCGCAGATGTCGGGCGCGTTCGGGGTGCCGGGCGGCGAGGACCGCTCGCCCCAGCTGAGCTGGTCCGGCGCGCCCGAGGGCACGCAGAGCTACGCCGTCACCGTCTACGACCCCGACGCGCCGACGCAGTCCGGGTTCTGGCACTGGTCGGTCGCGAACATCCCGGCCGGCGTCACGTCGCTGCCCGAGGGCGCGGGCGACGACGCCGGTTCCGGCCTTCCGGACGGGGCCTTCCAGCTGCGCAACGACGGCGGCGGCGCCCGCTTCATCGGGGCCGCCCCGCCGGCCGGGCACGGCCCGCACCGCTACTTCATCACCGTGCACGCGCTCGACGTGGCCGACCTGGGCGTGCCGGCCGACGCGTCGCCCGCGTTCTTCAACTTCAACATCGCCTCGCACATTCTGGGCCGGGCGACCCTGGTGGCCACGGCCGAGATTCCCGCTTAACCGTCGCCGGGTGCCCCGGCGGAGACCGGGGCACTCAGCAGGCCCACGATCGCGTCGGTGAGGTGGGCCTCCACCGACGTCCAGGCGCTCCCGTTCGTCAGCGTCCGCTCGCGCTCGGCGCAGGTGTGCACGATCAGCGCGCGGACCATCTCGTGACGCTCCGCCCGAACCTCGTCGGGCAGCGCCGGCATCGTGCGGGTGATGCCGGCCGCGGCGGCCTGGGTGGCCGGCGAGTGCAGCGCGTCGGCGGTCATGATGTCGCGCAGCGCCGGGTCGGTCATCAGCTGGGCGGCGAACCTCGCATACCAGCTCGGGGTGCCGAGCGCGGCGAGGTGATCGGTCAGCGGCCGGACCGTCACCACCACCCAGTCGCGCAGGTCGGAACTGCCCTGGTGCGCGGCGAGCAGCCGGGCCCGGATCTGGTCGATGTGCCGCGTGTGCTCGGCCATGATCGCCCGGATCAGATCGATCTTGGTGCCGAAGTGGTAGCCGACGGCGGTGTTGTTGCCCTGCCCGGCCGCCTCGCCGATCTGGCGGTTGGAGACGGCGAACACCCCGCGCTCGGCGAACAGCCGCTCGGCCACCGTCAGGATTCTTTCCCGGGTGGTCTCGGCCCGCGATGTGCGCAGGTTAAACGCCGCCACGCGGACATTCTGGCTGGTCACGTCGCGGTTGTCTAAGTCAGTCAACTGACTTAGTCTGGGGCCGTCGCTTCGCAAAGCGGCGGAAATATGGACGTACGCCTTCCTTTCGAAGGGAGCACGGCCATGACCGACGTGCTGGTGGTCGGCGCTGCCGCGGGTGGCATCGCGACCGCCGAGGCGTTGCGGCGCCGCGGTTTCACCGGTCCGATCACGATCCTCGGCGCCGAGCCGCACCTTCCCTATGATCGTCCGCCGCTCTCCAAGCAGGTGCTGGCCGGCGAATGGGAGCCGGAGCGGGCCCGGTTGCGCCCGGTCGACGCGACCCTTTATCCGGATGACCCGGCGGTCGCCTTCGACGCGGCGTCCCACCGGGTCACCACCGCCGCCGGCAGGATCTTTCAAGCCGATTCGGTGGTGCTGGCCACCGGGGCTCACCCCCGGCGACTGCCGGGTGCGCTCGACGCGTACGCGCTGAGAAGTCTCGACGATGCCCTGTCGTTGCGGGCCGCTCTCGTCGGCGGGCGCCGACTGGTGGTGGTCGGTGACGGAGTGCTCGGCACCGAGATCGCCGCCACCGCGGCCAAGCTCGGCGCCGACGTGACCCTGGCCGGCCCGCAGCCCGCCCCGATGCGCCTGCAGCTCGGTCCGGTCGTGTCGGGCCTGCTCGCCGGCCTGCACACGCGGGGTGGCGTCCGGCTCCGACTCGGCTCCGGAGTCACCGGTTGTGCGCCCGCCGGGGTCGCGGGTCTCGACGGCCCGCCGCCGGCCGGCGCGGTGCCCGACGCCGGTCCCGCCGGCCCGCCGGCTTTCGCGGTCACGCTCGCCAGTGGCGAGCTGCTGCCGGCCGACGTCGTGGTGGTCGCCTTCGGCGCGGCGCCGGCCACCGACTGGCTGGCCGGCAGCGGGCTCACCGTCGACGACGGCGTGGTCTGCGACGAGCAGTGCCGGGCGGCCGACGGCGTCTGGGCGGTCGGTGACGTCGCGCGCTGGTGGCACGCCGGTCTGGGCGCCTCGGTCCGGCTCGAGAACCGCACCAACGCCGTCGAACAGGCTGATGCCGTGGCGGCCAACATCCTCGGGGCGGCCCGCGCCTACACCCCGGTTCCGTACTTCTGGACCGAGCAGTTCGACGCTCGGATCCACGTCTATGGCGTTCCCGGGCCGGAGGCCGAGTTCGACGTGGTCGAGGGCGATCCGGCGGCCGGCCGGTTCGTCGGCGTCTATCACCGGGCCGGGCGCCCGGTCGGGGTGCTCGGCTGGAACATGCCCAAGCAGGCCCGGCTCCGAAAGTCGGTTCTGTCATTCGACAAGTCGGTTTTGTCCTTCGAGGAAGGGAAAAACGATGACGACCTATCCGATGACCAGGGCGGAGGGCTGCCCGTTCGATCCGCCGCCCGAGCTGGGTGAGCTGCAGCGCGAGGAGCCGCTCTCGCGGGTGGAGATCTGGGACGGCAGCAGCGCGTGGCTGGTCACGCGCTATGCCGACCAGCGCGCGCTGCTCGCCGACCAGCGGGTCAGCGCCGACCCGGACCGCCCCGGCTACCCGATGTCGGGGCCAGCCCGGCCGCGCGGGGACGACACGTCGATCGGCTTTATCCTGATGGACGACCCCGAACACGCCCGGCTGCGCCGGATGGTGACCGCGCCCTTCATGATCAAGCGGGTCGAGGCGATGCGTCCCGCGGTCCAGAAGATCGTCGACGACCTGATCGACTCGATGCTGGCCGGGCCGAAGCCGGTCGACCTGGTCGAGGTGTTCGCGCTGCCGGTGCCGTCGCTGGTCATCTGCACGCTGCTCGGCGTGCCCTACACCGACCACGACTTCTTCCAGGAGAACAGCCGCAACCTGATTCGCATCTCGATCCCGGTCGAGGAGCGCAGCGCCTCGTTCAAGCGGCTCTACGACTATCTCGACGAGCTGATCGGCTTCAAGATCGAGAACCCGGGCGACGACCTGCTCTCCACCCTGGTCGAGCGGATCGCGAGCGGCGAGCTGACCCGGCGCGACGCGGCCGGGATCGGCGTGCTGCTGCTGATCGCCGGCCACGAGACCACGGCCAACATGATCGCGCTGGGCACGCTGGCCCTGCTCGAACATCCCGACCAGCTCGAGCGGTTGCGTGGTTTCACGGAGCCGAAGCAGATCGCGCTCGCGGTCGAGGAACTGCTGCGCTATCTCAACATCACCCACAACGGCCGGCGGCGGGTCGCGCTGGAGGACATCGAGATCGGCGGGACGACCATCCGGGCCGGCGACGGCATCATCCTGCCCAACGACATCGGCAACCGCGACCCCGGCGTCTTCGACGACCCGGACCGGCTCGACGTGGGCCGCGACGCCCGCAAGCACGTCGCGTTCGGCTTCGGCGTGCACCAGTGCCTCGGCCAGCCGCTGGCCCGGATGGAGCTGCAGGTCGTCTACGGCACCCTCTACAAGCGCCTCCCCGGCCTGCGGCTGGCGACCACGGTCGAGGAGATCCCGTTCAAGCACGACGGCGCCGTCTACGGCGTCTACGAACTGCCCGTGACGTGGTGAGGGAGGATACGATGAAGGTTCTGGTGGATCAGGAGAAGTGCGTCGCCTCGGGGCAGTGCGTGGTCGCCGCGCCCGACGTCTTCGACCAGCGGGACTCCGACGGCGTGGTCGTGCTGCTCGACCCCGCGCCGCCGGCCGCCCAGGACGATGACGTACGCCAGGCGGCCGCGGTCTGTCCCGCTTTGGCCATCACGATCGAGGAGTAGCTGTCAAGACGGTTATCTAGGTGCTGTCGGCGTGCCGAACGGCCTACCTTGGGCCGCGTGACTTCACCCGAAGCGCCCGGCTGGCGCGACATCGCGCGACATCCGCTGGCTTCGCTGCGGCGGTCCCGGCGGGTGCGCGCGCTGCGCCTGCTGGCCGAGGCGTCGCCGCCGCTGCTGGTCGCCGCCGTGATCTTCGTGGTCGCCGAGTCGGTGCTGCCGCCGTTCACCCTGATCGTCATCGGGCACGTCACCGGTGACATCCCGGGCGCGGTGACACACGGGCTCGGCTCGCCCGAGGGCCACCGGCTCGACGGCGCTCTGGTGCTGGCCGGCGTGGCCTACGCGCTCTATCTGCTGCGCGGCCCGGCCGAAGACATGCTCGCCACGACGTCGCGGGCCCGGCTGACCGCGCTCATGCAGCGGCGCCTGGTGCGGGCGGTCAACGCGCCGTCCGGCATCGGCCACCTGGAAGACCCCGAGGTGCTCGACCGGCTGGCCCGGGCCGGGGGAGAGCTCTCCTCGGACCGGCCCGCCGACGCCCCGATGACCACGCTGTCGATGGTCGGCGACCGGCTGTCGGGATTTCTCGCGTGCCTGGTCATCGGCACGTTCCACTGGTGGCTCGCGGTCGTGCTGATCGCGGTCTGGCTCGGCGTCCGGCGGCCGTTGCGCCAGCTGGTGCTGTCCCGGGTGCACATGTTCCGCCGGGCCACCTCGACGCTGCGCCGCAGTTGGTACCTCTTCGCCCTGGCCGGCAAGGCGCCGCACGCCAAGGAGGTGCGCACGTTCGGGCTCGCCGACTGGCTGATCGAGGGCTACCGCGGGTCGTACGTCGAGGCGATGGCCGAGTCGTGGGCCCAGCAGCGCGCGCTGACCCGCCGGGCGCTGCTGCTCTGCCTGCCCGTGCTCGGGGCCTATGTTCTGGTCGCGGGCGCGCTGGGCTGGGCGGCCTACCACCGCTCGGTCGACCTGCGCACGCTCGCGGTCATGCTGCCGATGCTGCCGGCCACGATGAACGTCGGCAGCATCTCGATCAACGACTACAAGATCGAGGCGATGCTGACCGCGCTGCCCGACCTCGACTCGCTCACCGAGGAGCTGCGGGAGCACACGACACTCACCGGGACGGCCGGGAAGCCGCCGGGCGGCGCGATCCGGTTCGAGCGGGTGAGCTTCCGCTACCCCGAGGGCGACCGCGACGTGCTCAGCGAGCTCGACCTGGAGCTGGCCGAGGGCCACTCGCTCGCGCTGGTCGGGGTCAACGGGGCCGGCAAGACCACGCTGGTCTCGCTGCTGGCCCGCATGCGCGACCCGACCGGCGGCCGCATCACGGTCGGCGGCGTCCCGCTGACCACGCTCCCGGCCGACGTCTGGCAGCGCCGGGTCGCCGTGGTCTATCAGGACTTCACGCGCCTGCCGCTGACCGCCCGGGAAAACATCACCATGAACCTGGACGGCGCGCCGGACGACCCGGCGGCGATCGAGAAGGCCATCCGCCGGTCCGGCTCGGCCGAGGTGATCGACGGGCTGCCCGGGGGCCTCGAGACCGTGCTGTCGCCGCAATACTCCGGGGGCCAGGACCTCTCCGGCGGCCAGTGGCAACGGCTCGCGCTGGCCCGCGCGCTCTACGCCGTCGAGCAGGGCGCCACCGTACTCGTGCTGGACGAGCCCACCGCCCAGCTCGACGTCCGCGCCGAGGCCGCGTTCTACGACCGGTTTTTGAAGATCACCGCCGGGGTGACCAGCGTCGTCATCTCGCACCGCTTCTCGACCGTCCGCCGCGCCGACCGGATCGCCGTCCTCGACGGCGGCCACATCACCGAGCTCGGCCGCCACGACGAGCTGCTGGAAACCGGCGGCACCTACGCGCGCATGTTCAACCAGCAGGCGGCGAGGTTCCGATGAGGCCGGACGACGTTCCCCGCCGCACCGCCATCTGGTTCTTCCTGACCCTCGGCTGGCGGGTCGCGCCGCGGCAGATGACCTGGGCGCTGATCCGGGGCCTCATCATGGCAGTCGCCGGCATCTCCTACTCGATCGGCTTCCGGCTGATCGTCGACGCCGGGCTCGAGCACGACGGCCGCGGGGTCCTCGCCGGCGTGCTCGTCGCCTCGGTCCTCGCGTGCACGAGCTGGGTGCTCGCGGTCGTCGGCGCCCAGCAGAATCAGGTGCTCACCGACCGCATCAACCTCGAACTGGGCGCGCGGATCGGCCGCACGGTCGCCCACGCGCCCCGGCTCAACCACTTCGAAAATCCGGACGACCTGCGCGAGATCGACCAGTTGCGCGACAACCGCCGGGCGCTCGCCTCGTCGCCCGCCCAGGTGCTCAGCGGGCTGCAGATCGGCGTCCAGGCGGTCGGCACGGTCGCGCTGCTCGCCTGGATCTATCCGCCGGTGCTCGCCGTGCCGGTGCTCGCGGTGCTGCCCTGGCTGGCCGGGCGCCGGGCGGCCAAGCTCCAGCAGCGGGCCGACGACGATCTGGCGGAGAAGAAGCGTCTCACCGGCGACCTGTTCAGCGTGGCCACGACCGCCGCGTCGGCGATGGAGCTGCGCACCTACGGCATGACCGAGGCCCTCACCGAGCGGCACGCGGCGCTGAGCGAGGAGGTCCGGGCCGGGTCGGTGCGGGCGGCGATTCGCGGCGGCCTCTGGGAGGCCGCCGGCTGGCTCGCGTACGCGGGTGGCTTCGTCGGCGCGATCGTCGTGCTCGTTCTCCAGGCCGCTCACGGCAACGTCAGCCCGGGGCAGGTCGTGATGGCGGCCAGCCTCATCCGGCGGGCCCAGAGCCAGGTCTCGCGCTCGACCGGAACGGCCGACAGTCTCGCTTCGGCGATGCGTTCGGCCCGGCGCCTGGTGTGGGCCGAGCGTTACCTCGCCCCGGCCGCCGCGGCGGGCGAGCCGGTGCCGGAGACCCTCGGCGAGGGCATCCGGTTCGAGGGCGTGTCGTTCACCTATCCCGGCGGCGACGAGCCGGTGCTGCACGGCGTCGACCTGCTGCTCCCGGCCGGTGCCACGGTGGCGGTGATCGGCGAGAACGGAGCCGGCAAGACCACCCTGGTCAAGCTGCTCACCGGGATGTATGAACCGACCGGCGGCCGCATCACGGTCGACGGCGTCGACCTGGCCGCGGTCGAGCCGGGGGAGTGGCGGCGGCACATCACGGCCATCTTCCAGGATTTCATGCGTCCCCAGATGATCCTGCGTGACGCGGTCGGCATGGGCGACCTGCCGCGGCGCTCCGATGATCCCGCCCTGCGGGCGGCGCTGGCGCGGGCCGGTGCCGACGCCCTGAAGCTCGACCCTTCGACGCTGCTCGGCCGCTTCTTCGCCGGTGGCCGCGACCTCTCGGGCGGCCAGTGGCAGCGGGTCGGCCTGGCCCGCGGCATGATGCGCCCGGCGCCCCTGCTGACCGTTCTCGACGAGCCGACCGCGGCCCTCGACGCCCCGACCGAGGCGGCCCTGTTCGAACGCTTCGCCGGCGCCGCCGAGCGCTCCTCGGCCGCCGGAGCGGTGACCGTGCTGGTCTCGCACCGCTTCTCGACCGTCCGCATCGCCGACCTGATCGTGGTCGTCGAGGGCGGCCGCATCACCGAGACCGGCGGCCACGAACAGCTCCTGGCGGCCGGCGGCACGTACGCCCAGCTGTTCGCCCTGCAGGCGAGGGCCTATTTGAGCGAGTCATAGTCCGACTGCGTGGCAATATTGCCCGATTATTCCGGTATGAACCTCCAGCGACCCGGCACCGTGGACGAATACGCCGAGTGGAACGCCCAGGCCCTGAGGCGACAACCGGTCAGCCGCCGCTCCATGTTGAAGGCGGCCGGCGGCATCGTCGTCGCCCGGTTCGGGGCGGCCGGCGCGGCGTTCGCGGCCGCGGGCGGCGTGGCCGGCCCGGCCGGGGTCGTCGTCTCCGGCCGGCACCTCTCGTTCGTGCCCGGCGCCGACGGCCTGCTCCAGCCGGCCATGGCGATCAGCGCCCAACTGGCCAGCAAGACCGGAACTCTGCCCCGCGGGCTGCGCGCGTTCGTCGAGGTCGGCACCGCGCCCGGGCAGTACGGGCAGCGCCACGAGGCCGACATCCAGCACCTGGTCGGGCGGTACGCGATCGCCGGCGGACCGGCGAGCAGCCAGTACTACCTCAAGACCACGATGACCGGGCTGCGGGCGGGCACGCTCTACCACTACCGGGTCCGGCTGTCCGACGGGACGGTCAGCGGCGACGCCCACTTCACGGCCGCGCCGGCCACCGGTGTCCCGCGGCCGTTCACCTTCACCGCGTTCGCCGACGTCGGCACCAACGTCGCCCCGGCCGGCGGACCCTGGCCGGCCGGCGTGTTCGACGACAACGCCTACCTGCCGACCGACCCGGTGGCCGGCCTCGACCCCCACCCGGCGATCACCCAGACCAACCGGATGGCCACCCAGAAGCCGGTGTTCACGCTGCTGGCCGGCGACATCTGCTACGCCGACCCGGACGGCTCCGGCCTGCCGGCCGACAACACCGCGATCACCAAGGCTCCGCGCGGCCGGAACCGCTTCAACCCGTACGTCTGGGACGTGTTCCTCGACCAGATCGAGCCGCAGGCCGCGTCCACCCCGTGGATGTTCGCCACCGGCAACCACGACATGGAGGCGCTCTACGGCGACCACGGGTACGGCGGTCATATCAAGCGCCTCGACATGCCCGGGAACGGCCCCCACGGCTGCCCGTCGGTCTACCGCTTCGTATACGGCAACGTCGGCGTGATCTCGGTCGACGCCAACGAGCTGTCCTACGAGGTGCAGACCAACACCGGCTACTCCGGCGGCGCCCAGCTGCGGTGGCTCGAAGAGACGCTCCAGAAGTGGCGGCAGGGCACCCTCGCCGAAACGGTCGACTTCGTGGTCGCGTTCTTCCACCACTGCGCCTATTCGACGGCGAACAACCACGCCTCGGACGGTGGTGTGCGGGACCGGCTCGACCCGCTGTTCAGCAGATATCAGGTCGACCTGGTCGTGCAGGGCCACAACCACCTGCTCGAACGGACCGACCCGATCCGTTTCGGCCGGCGGTCGAAGGCGGCCCCGGACGGTTCCACGATCAGGCCGGCCGACGACGGCGTGACCTACCTGTGCGTCGGCTCGGGCGGCCGCCCGCGGTATCCGTTCCGGCCCGCCCCCGGCGTCGCGGCGCCCGCGCCCCCAGGGATCACGCCGGCCGGTCCGCAGCTGCTGCCGGAGGGGCAGCGCTACCGCGGATACCGGGCGCCGGGCGGCGAGAACACGACCGAGAACATCGTCAACGGCTACGTCTGGTCGAAGGACGGCACCGCGGTCAACGCGTCCGGATATCTGACCGGCACCCGGGTGCCCGAGGCCGTCGACTGGTCGCAGGTGCGCTACGACGACTACGCGTTCATCGCGGTCGACGTGGTGCCGGCCCGGAAGGGGCAGCGCACCACCTTCACGATCCGTACGCTCGCCGACGCGCTGCCCGGGAGCGCCCAGCCGTACACCGAGATCGACCGGATCACTCTGGAGCGTACGGCCGGCCGCAGCCGCCTCGCCGCCCTCGGGCGGCCGGCATAAGATCGATCACCGACAGTGGAGGGTGATCGTGGCCGAGGCGTCTGTCCAGCAACGCAAGCACCCGGCGATGCCCGGTGTGCTGGTCGCGGTCGCCGTGGCGATCGCCGGGCTGCTGTGGGCGAAGTGGTGGCCCTACCAGGCGAAGGCCCACGGCCTGGCGACCACGCACACCTGGGCCGGCTCGGGCATCTTCGGCGTCGGCGGGGTCCAGCCGGGCGACGCGCCGTCCTGGTCGGCGGCGACCTCGTTCACCTCGGCCTACCTGCGGGCGATCTGGAAGGCGCTGGTGGCCGCCCTGCTCATCAGCGCCGCCCTCCAGACCCTCGTCCCGCGCACCTGGCTGCTCCGCGTCCTGAACCGGCGGCGCCCGGTGTCGGCCGCGGTGGCCGGCGGCCTGGCCGCCACACCGTCGATGATGTGTACGTGCTGTGCGGCGCCGGTCGCGGTGACCCTGCGGCGTAACGGGGTTCCGACCGCCGCGGTCGTGGCGTACTGGCTGGGCAATCCGCTGCTCAACCCGGCGGTCCTGGTCTTCCTGGTCTTCGTGGCGCCCTGGCAGTGGACGCTGACCCGCCTGGTCGTCGGTGCCGCCGTCGTGGTCGGCGGGGCGGTGCTGGTCGCGCGGCTGACCGACCGGCGTGTGCCGGAGGAGGTGGCCGTCCCCGGTCCCGCGGCCGACGAGGCGCCCTCGCTGAGGCGTTACCTGGGTGCCCTGCTGCGGCTGGTCCTGACCCTGGTCCCCGAATACCTGGTCGTCGTCATGCTGATCGGCGCGTTCCGGGGCTGGCTGTTCCCGCTCGGCGGCGACCTGCGGTCCGGCCTGCTCGTGGTCGTCGTGGCCGCGATCGTGGGCACGCTCATGGTCATCCCGACCGCGGGCGAGATCCCGATCGTGCAGGGCCTGGTGCTGGCCGGGCTGTCGCTCGGGGCCGCGGGCGCCCTGCTGGTCACCCTGCCGGCGGTCAGCCTGCCCGGCATCGCGATGGTCGGCCGCACCTTCGGCTGGCGCGTCACCACCGCCACGGCCGCGGTCGTCGTCGCCGGCGGCCTGGTCGGGGCCGCCCTGCTGCCGGCCTTGAACCTCTGACGAACCGGTCGAAAAGTCCGTTGCGGGCCCGCATCGCCGCACCTAGCATCCGCGGCTATGACCGACACTCCGGCTCCTCGGGTCTTTCGCAGCATGGACGACGTCTACGGCGACACGTTCGACGACGACGAGGTCGAGGCGGCGCTGAACGAGAGCCTGTCGCCGCGCAGCCTGAACGAGCTGCTGTTCGACCTGGTCGCCGAGGCCGGGCTGCCGCCCGGTTCGACCGTGCTGGACGTCGGCGCGCGCGAGGGGCGTCACAGCTTCGAGCTGTCGCGTCGTTTCGGGTTCACGGTGCGGGGGGTCGAGCCGGTCCGCCGTCATCTCGACAACGCGGCCCGCGACCTCGCCGCGCTGGTGGTCGAGGAGCCCGAGGTGGCGGCCCGGGTCCGCATCGACGAGGGCGTCGCCGAGAAGCTGGCCGACCCCAGCGGCTCGGTCGACCTGATCTGGTGCAAGGACGTGCTCGTTCACGTCGAGGACCTGGAGACCGCGTTCGCGGAGTTCCGCCGGGTCCTCAAGCCGGGCGGCCGGGCGGTGGTCTACCAGATGACCGCCACCGACTGGCTCACACCGGCCGAGGCGGCGTTCATGTGGCCACCGGCCGGCATCCACGCCGGAAGCCTCGACCCGCAGCGCATCGAGGCCGCGATCACCGGCGCCGGATTGACCGTCGCGCAGTGCATTCAGCTGCACGGCGAGGCGCGCGAGCGCAGCGAGGAGGACGGCGTCGCCTCCAGCTCCAAGCAGCTGCTGTGGGTGTCGCGGATGCTGCGCAACCGCGAGGCCTTCGTGGAGCGGTTCGGCACCGTCGCGTACGAATACGTGCTCACCGACAGCCTGTGGGGCGTCTACCAGATGATCGGCAAGCTGAACCCGCGGATCTACGTGCTGTCGGCCTGAGCGGACCAGGCCCGGCGGAGCAGCCTCCGGTCGATGTCGGCGATCCGGCGGGTGCCGGTCAGGGCCATCGTCAGGTCGAACTCGGCGACGATGTTCCGGATGACCTCGGCGACGCCGCGCTCGCCGGCGAGCGCCAGGCCATACATGTACGGGCGGCCGAGCAGCACCGCGTCGGCGCCCAGGGCCAGCGCCGTGAAGACGTCGGCGCCGCTGCGGATGCCGCTGTCGAACAGCACCGTCTTCGAGGGGCCGACCGCCTCACGGATGTCGACCAGGGCGTCCAGCGAGGCGATCGAACTGTCGACCTGGCGGCCGCCGTGGTTGGAGACGACGATCGCGTCGACGCCCAGCTCGTCGAAGGCGCGGCGCGCGTCGTCGGGATGCAGGATTCCCTTGAGGACGATCGGCAACCGGGTGCGGTCCCGCAGCGTCGCCAGGTGACCCCAGCTCAGCCCCGGGTTGGAATAGACGTCGAGGAAGGTCTCGACGGCCGCGCGCGGCGCCTTGGAGACCAGGTTGGACCAGAAGCCACCGGGATAGTTGCGGGCCATGGCGGCCAGCGTCCGCAGCGCGCCGAGCGTGACCGTCGTCTTCGACGTCGCCGGAGGACGCTCGGCGGCGAGGGACAGGAAACGCGGGTCCGATGTGTACTGCGCGATGCCCTCGGCCCGCGCGAACGGCAGTGAACCGAGGTTGAGATCGTGCGGCCGCCAGCCCAGGATCGTGGTGTCCAGCGTGACGACCAGCGCCCCCGCGCCGACCTTCTCGGCCCGCTGGATGAAGCTGTCGACCAGCTGCTCGTCGGTGCTCCAGTAGAGCTGCACCCAGCGCGGAGAGTCGCCCATCACGGCGGCGCAGTCCTCCATCGGGTTGCAGCCCTGATTGGAGAAGATGTAGGGCACGCCGGTCGCGGCGGCCGCCCGGGCGATCGCGAGGTCGCTGTCGCGGCGCATCAGCGCGCCGGCGCCGATCGGCGCGAGGAGGAGCGGCGACGCCAGCTCCGTTCCCAGTACGCGCGTGGACAGGTCACGGCCGCCGATGCCGTGGGCCATCCGCGGAACGCTCACCCAGCGGTCGAAGGCCCGGCGGTTGTTGCGCATGGTGCGGCCCTCGCCGGCGCCACCCGCCACGTACGCCCAGGCGCGGGCGCTCGAAGCGCGCCGCGCCGCCTCCTCGAGGGTGGCGAAGTCGGCCGGCACCGCCGGTCGCCGCCCGAGCACCCCGGCCCGATAGATCGTCGCTTGCCGCAACCGCCCGGGCCCGACCTGTGATGTCGACACGGCGCCCAGCCTTTCCGCCCCACTCCCGCCCGTCAAGGGACCAGCCCCACGCGGCCGGCCCCGCGCCCGGCTGGCTCCGCGCTCGGCTGGCTCCGCGCTCGGCTGGCTCCGCGCTCGGCTGGCTCCGCGCTCGGCCGGCCGGCACCGCGCCCGGCCCTCACCGCGCCCGGCCGACACACCGGGCCCGGCCGGGGCCGGCCACCATCGCGTGCGGCCGGCACCGCGCCCGGCCCGCACCGCGCCCGGCCGACACGCCGCGCCCGCCCGGCCGGCACCGCGCCCGGCCCTCACCGCGCCCGGCCGGGGCCAGCCGCCATCGCGTGCGGCCGGCATCGCGGTCGGGTCCGGGCTGGCCGGCATCGCGTGCGGGTCGGCTTGGGCTAGTGCTCGACGGTCAGGGCGCCCGCCCGGTGGTCGGCCAGCCAGGGCGCCAGGTCGTCGGCCGGCATCGGGCGGGCCAGCAGGTAGCCCTGGGCGACGTCGCAGCCGGTCGCGGTCAGCAGGTCGACCGTCGGCTGGGTCTCGACGCCCTCGGCCACCACCTGCAGGCCCAGGTTGTGGCCCAGGTCGACGACCGACCGGACGATCGCCGCGTGGCCCATGTTGTCGGGCAGGTCGCAGATGAAGCTCTTGTCGATTTTCAGTTCGTGCAGGGGCAGGGTCGACAGGTAGCCGAGCGAGGTCTGGCCCTGGCCGAAGTCGTCGACACTGATGCGCACGCCGGCCGTCGACAGCCGGGCCAGCACGTCGGCCACCACCTCGGGGTCGGTCATCAGCGCGGTCTCGGTGATCTCGACGACCAGGAGGGTCGCCGGCACGCCCGCGGTGGTCAGAGCGGCCAGCACGGTGTCGGCGAAGTCGGCCCGGGCCAGGTTGCGAGCCGACACGTTCACCGACATCGAGAGGCCCTCGAAGGCCGGGCCCCACGCCACGACCTGGGCCAGCGCGGTCGCCAGCACCCACCGGGTGAGCGCGTCGATGAGACCGGTCTGCTCGGCCACCGGCAGGAACGCGTCGGGCGGGACCAGGCCCCGCACCGGGTGCCGCCAGCGGATCAGGGCCTCGACCGCGCAGACCCGGCCGGTGCGCAGCTCGGCCTTGGGCTGGTAGAACAGCACCAGCTCGCCGGTCTCGATCGCGCGGCGCAGCTCGGCGACCAGGGCGAGCTGGCCGGCGTCGTAGTGGTCGCGTTTCTGGTCATAGCGGGCGGTGCCGGTGCGCGTGCCCTTCGCCAGATACATCGCCATGTCGGCCCGGCGCAGCAGCGTGTCGACGTCCGTGCCGTCGGCCGGGGCCAGCGCGTACCCGAAGCTCGCCTCCGGCGAAAGGGGGAGCGTGCCCACGATGGCCTCCGCCTCGAGGACCGCCCGGAGGCGGTCCAGCAGAGGCTGGATCTCGTCGTTTCCGATGCCCGGCAGCACCAGCCCGAACTCGTCGCCGCCGAGCCGGGCCACGGTGTCGCCCGAGCGGACCCCGGCGGCCAGGCGGGAGGCCAGCTCGCGCAGCAGGGCGTCGCCGTTGTGGTGGCCCAGCGTGTCGTTGACCTCCTTGAACCGGTCGACGTCGGCCAGCACCACGGCCGCGATGCCGCCGTCGCGCTTGGCCGCCTCGATCGCGGCGGCCGCCCGGCGCTGGAACAGGATGCGGTTGGGTAGGCCGGTCAGCGCGTCGTGCTCGGCGAGGTGGACCATGCGGCGCATGGTCGAGGCGGAGATGAGGGCGAGGATCGCCCAGAGCGCGGCCAGGCCGACGCCGAGGACGAGATAGAGGGTGCGCAGGCCGGCGCTGACCTCGGTGGCGATCGGCGCGTAGGGCAGGTAGATCTCGAGCACGCCGAGCACCGGGCCGCCGGTGCTGAGCGGCACGTAGACCTCGACGACCCGTTCGCCGACCGGCCCGGTGTCGTTGCTGTCGGCGTTGAGACGGGTGAGGTGGGCCACGACCTCGCCGTGGGCCGCGTCGAGCGCCTCGTCCTCGATCTCGTCGTTGAAGCCGGAGCCGTCGTCGGAGAAGACGACGTGGCCGTTGGTGTCGCGCAGCCGGATGCGTACGACCGAGCCCGCGGTGACCGCCCGGTCGGCGAGGCGGCGCAGCGCCTGCACCTCGCCGCCGGGCATGGCGAGGTTGAGGGGGCGGCCGTCGAGTTGCGGCTCGACGGCGGTGCGGGCGATCATGGCGGCCTCGTCGCGGCCCTCGCCGAGGCCGCGGCTGTGGGCCTCGCCGGCGAGCGCGAACGACAACATGAGTCCCAGCAGCGCCACCGGGACCAAGCTGGCCCCGGCGTACGTCAGAAACAACCTCCACGACGAAGGCACACGGGCACGGTACGCCGTTCCGGAGCGGGGGGAGAGCCTAAACCATTACCACTTAGGCGGGTCCGCTCGCGCGGCGGATGTGGTAGCGGTGACGATCCGGGCCGCGAACGCCCGCCGAAGCACCGGATCGCCCGGGGCGTGGCCGGCGTCGGCGGCGAATGCCGTGATCGGACAGTCCTCACCGGAGCCGGCCAGGAGCCGGGACGCCGGACGATGGCCTCCTCGCGATGTCACGCGCTCGCCGGCGAGACCCCGATCCTTCGGGCTCGAGGTCGGGGGCTTCCTCGGCCTCGGGCACGCACAGGCCGGTCTCCGGGTCGCAATAGCCGGCCGGCTCGACGACCACGAACTCCAGCGGAGCGTCAGGCATGGGTCTTCTCCCAGGCCTGGTCGATGGCCGCCGCGTACTGCTCGACGCTGACCGCGCCCGGGATGCCCAGCCGTCCGCCGAGGACGGTGAACGGCACACCCCGCGCGCCGAGCCGGATCGCCGCGTTGTGGTCGGCGCGGACGGCGTCGGCGTAGCGGTCGGAGGCCAGCACCGCGCGGATCTCGTCGGCGTCCAGCCCGAGCTTCGCCCCCGCCTCGACGATCGTGTCGTGCTCGAACGCCTTCGGGTTGCCGCCGAAGACCTCGGCCTGCAGGGCCCGCAGATAGTCCCAGCCGACCCCGTGCTCGACGCCGAACTGGACGGCCCGCAACATGTCGAGCGTGCTCGAGGCGGGGCGGTCCACCGCGTACGGAAGGCCGTCGGCGGCGGCGAGCCGCACCATGCCCTCCTCCATCTCCCGGGCCTGGGCCGGCGGCAGCCCGCAGGGAACCCCGGCGTGACGCGCGCGACAACGCGGCCAAGCTGCGCTCGGTCGCGCTCGACCGGTTCCTGGCCAACGGCCTCGACGTGTCACTCAACGAGATCGTGAAGGCGGCGGGCGTCAGCATCGGCACGCTCTACAACCACTTCGGCTCCCGCGAGGGCCTCATCGACGCGGTCATTCCCGAGGTGGTCGGGGCCCGGCTCCAAACCCTCGCGGCCTCGGCGACCGCGTTACCCACGCCGCGACTGCGGCTCGCGGCTTTCGTACGCGGGATGATCGATCAGCAGATCGGCGACCCGGCCCTGAACGATGCCGTGCTCCGCCGCTACCCCGACGCCGTGGCCCTCCTCGACATCTGCACGGTCACCACCGACCTGGGCCGCCGCCTGGTCCGCGAGGCGCACGCCGACGGGTCGCTCTCGCCCGACTTCACCGAGGACGACCTGGTCAACCTGCTCTGGCTGGCCGGCACCGCGGGCCGCGACCCGGCCGTCCCGCCCGGCTGGCGGCGGGTGCTGGAACGCTCCCTGGACTCGGCCTGGCTCGACTGACCGCGATGGTCAGCCCTGCTCGGCCGGCTTGGCGACGCTCGACGAGATCAGGGCGGCGAGGCCCAGGAGGACGGCGACGGTCAGCAGGGCGCGCAGGACGGTGACGTGGTCGCCGAGGAAGCCGATGGTGGGCGGGCCGGCGAGGAATGCGCAGTAACCGATCGAGGCGATCACGCTGACGCGGCCGGCCGCCCGGCGCGGGTCGTCGCCGCCGGCGCTCATGCCGACCGGGAAGCCGAGCGAGGAGCCGAGGCCCCAGAGCAGCGAGCCGGCGTAGGCGTAGGCCGGTGACGGGCCGAAGACGAACAGCGCCAGCCCGGCGATGCCGATCAGCGCGAGGACCCGGACGACCGGGGTGCGGCCGTAGCGGTCGAGCAGGGCCGGCCCGAACCACCGGCCGATGGTCATCGCGGTCAGGAAGGCGGCGAACGCCAGCGTGCCGAGCGCGGCCGGGACGTGGTGGCCGTCGATGGCGGCCACGCTGGTCCAGTCGTTGCCGGCGCCCTCGGCGAAGGCGAAGGCGAGCACGAACACCCCGATGAGCAGGGTGCGGGGTTCCAGCCAGGCGGTCAGGGCGCTCGCTTTCGGGGAGGTGCCGGGCTCGGTGCCGGCCTCGTCGGGGATGAACCGCCGGGCCTGCCCGGTCACGCCCAGCACCACCAGCCCGGCGACCACGATCAGATGGGCCGCGACCGGCACGTGCAGGGCGACCATGGCGGCGCCGAGGAGCGCGCCGGCCACCGTGCCGAGGCTGAATCCGGCGTGGAAGCGCGACATGATCGACCGGCCGAGGCGGCGCTCGACGACGGTGGCCTGCACGTTCATCGCCACGTCCCAGGCGCCGTTGGCGAAGCCGAGCAGGAACAGCCCGATCACCACCGGCACGACGTTGGTGGTCGCGCCCAGGGCGGCGACGGTCAGGCCGGCGCCGAGCAGCACCGCCATCGACAGCACGGTGCGGGACGAGCCGATCCGGCTGACCACCGGGCCGGAGAGCGGGAGTGCCAGCAGCGACCCGGCGGCGATCGCGAGCAGCACCAGGCCGAGCGCGCCCGGATCGAGGCCGAGGCTGTCGCGGACCTGCGGGATCCGGGACGCCCAGCTGGCGAACGCGAAGCCCGAGCCGAGGAACGCGGTGTAGGTGGCCGTGGTGGCGGCCCGCACGTCGGACCGGGCGGTGAGGGTGGCGGTCATGTGTACGAGCGTACATAACGCCGCCCCTTGTCGAACCAGGGTGCTTGTCATAGGAGTTGGCTATGACAGTGGTCCGGTAATAGCCGCTACCGGGTGCGCTCGTCGCGGCGAAGCCTGGAATCGTGATCGTCCTGGCCGAGGCTCCCGCTCGTCACCGCGTACTCCCGAAAGCTGCCGGCCTGGCGGCGGCCCTGGTGATCGGGGTTTTCGCGACTCTGATCGGGATGCTGGTGCCGGTGGTCGGCGCGCCCGTCTTCGCGGTCGCCGCCGGAGTGCTGCTGAGCCCGCTGGCCCGGCGGTCGGCCTGGAACGTCGACGTGGCCAAAGGGCCGGTGCTGCAACTGTCGGTGGTGCTGCTCGGCGCGCAGCTGTCGCTCGGCGAGGTGGTGTCGGTCGGGGCCGGATCGCTGCCGGTCATGCTGGGCACGCTCGGGGTGTGCCTGCTGCTCGCCTGGCTGGTCGGCCGGAGGCTCGGCGTGCCGCGCGACCTGCGCACGCTGATCGGCGTCGGCACCGGCATCTGCGGTGCCTCGGCCATCGCCGCCACGACGCCGGCGATCCGGGCGAAGAGCAACGACGTGGCCTACGCGATCTCGACGATCTTCCTCTTCAATGTCGCCGCCGTGCTGATCTTCCCCATTCTGGGTCACCTGCTGGGGCTGAGCCAGCACGCGTTCGGCCTGTTCGCCGGCACGGCGGTCAACGACACCAGCTCGGTGGTGGCGGGGCGCGGGCCCCAGCCGGGCCCCCCGCGCGCGGCAGCCGCGGCGGGTCTGGAGGGCTCGCCGCTGGGATTAAATACCGGCG
>NZ_JBFBAD010000075.1:0-50732 GCF_040682075.1 Actinoplanes sp. NPDC051411
CCCCTGGCGAAGGCGCCGCACCACAGCCCTTGGCGGCCGGGCGACCACCCGGGCACGGCTTTGCGACCGATGAGCGGCCTGGGTCTGGCCGCCGGAGCACGCACGGCCAGTTCAGCAAGGCGACGCGGATCGAGAAGCAGAGTTGAGCGGCACGGCACGGCTTGCCGGACCGACCCGGCCCCTGGTCGGTCCGGCCGAGCTGGCTGGCTCGGCCGGCCCTGAGCTGGTTCGGCGGCGCAAGTCGGTGCTGGCCCGGCCCGGGCTGGCTCGGCTTGGCCAGACTCGGCCCGGCGGCCCGGCCCGGCGGCCCGGCTCGACTCGGGGGCTTGGCTCGGCGGCTTGGCTCAGCCCGGGTTGGTGCGGGCTCGGCGCCCCGGCAAGGCTCGGCTCAGCTCGGTGCGGGCTCGGCTCGGCCCGGCTCGGCCCGGCCCGGCTCGGCGCGGCCCGGCTCGGCTTGGTGCGGCTCGGCTTGGCCCGGCTCGGCCCGGCCCGGCTCGGCCCGGCTCGGCCCGGCCCGGCTCGGCTTGGTGCGGCTCGGCCCGGCCCGGCTCGGCTTGGTACGGCTCGGCTTGGTGCGGCTCGGCTTGGCCCGGCTCGGCCCGGCCCGGCTCGGCTTGGTGCGGCTCGGCCCGGCCCGGCCCGGCTTGGTACGGCTCGGCTTGGTGCGGCTCGGCTTGGTGCGGCTCGGCCCGGCCCGGCCCGGCTCGGCTCGGCTTGGCCCGGCTCGGCTCGGCTTGGCCCGGCCCGGCCCGGCTCGGCTCGGCTTGGCCCGGCCCGGCTCGGCTTGGTGCGGCTCGGCTTGGTACGGCTCGGCTTGGTGCGGCTCGGCTTGGTGCGGCTCGGCTTGGTGCGGCTCGGCTTGGCTCGGTGCGCGGCTCGGCCGGGCTCGGTGCGGGCTCGGCCCGGCTCGGCTCGGTGTCGGCCCGGCCCGGCTCGGTGCGGACCGGCGGCCCGGTTCAGCCGGCGGGACCGGCTCGGCGAGCAGGCTCGGCTCGGCGGCTTGGCCCAGCCCGGCTTTGTGCGGGCTTGGCGGCCCGCGCCAGCAGAGCGGCCTGGGCCTGACGGCCGGAGCACGCATGGCCGGTTCGGCGAGGGCCGCACGGAACCGGGAACCAAGGGTTGAGCGGCGCGCAACCCGTTCGAAGCGACGTCGCAGCAACGACATTCGAGACAATCGCGGCCGGCGCCCTGCGGGAAATGCCAAGCACACCAAACGAGAAAGGCACGCAGTCTCCACCGTGGAGAGATCCGCGCGAGCCGCCAACGGGACGTTGACGCTCCGGAGGGTGGCCCTCCGGAGCGGAAGAACGGGCGACGACCAGGCCGCAAAGCGACCCTCAAAGGTCGCCGCCCGCCCTGCCGCCCGATCAAGTCTTGGCCTTCTCAGTGCGGCAGGTACATCATACCGACATGACGCTGTACGGACAATGCGATGGAGCATCGTGGCCACGTAAAGTGGGCTGCATGATCGATCCTTCCGCGGACCGTGCGGTGTTCCGCCAGCTGGCCGATCTGCTGCGCAACCAGATCGAGTCGGGCGAGCTCGGTCCCGGGGAAGCGCTGCCCAGCGAGCTGCGACTCGCGCAGGAATATGGCATCAGCCGCACCACCGTGCGCCAGGCGATCGGGCAGCTCCGCACCGAAGGTCTGGTCACGGTCGACCGGCCGCGCGGCACCTTCGTGCGGGTGCCGGAGGCGACCGAACTGGTCACGCTGGCGCGGGGCGAGCGGGCGAGCGCCCGCATGCCGACCGACGCCGAGCGGCGCAAATATCGCCTCGGCGAGGGCGTGCCGGTGCTGGTCGTGACCGCGGCCGACGGCACCGAGACCGTCCACCCGGCCGACCGTGTGCGGCTCACCCGCCCCTGACCGACTCATGCCGGAAGGCTACGGCGGGGGTATGACAAGAATTCTCAGAACAGGTTGTAGTCGGCGACGGCCAGCGTGAACCCGTGCTGCGACGTCTCGTCGATGCAGCGCATGGCCGCGTTGCCGCTGTAGCACTGCACGCTTCCGGCTCGCAGCGCCGACCCGTACGGCAGCACCTCCGACGCCGTCCCGATCACGGTGTCGCCGGCGCAGACGAAGTCGGCCTTGCCGTTCGCGATGGACATGCCGTGGCCCCAGCCGAGCTGACAGCTCGCGGGTCTCGGCGGCGGCTGCCAGTCGCGCTTGACGATCTCGCAGCGTACGGCGCCGGTCGTCAGATCGCAGGTGATGTTCTTGGACGGCGACTGGAAGTTCGCTTCGGTAACGACGCTCACCGGCTCGGTGGGGCTCGGCGCCGCGCCCAACCCGACCTCGGAGGCGGGGGTGGACGACATCCGGACATCGGCTGATGAATCAGGCGAACCGCACCCGGTTAACACCGCGACCAGCACCAAAACCGTGAGCTTGGGGTTGACCGCCATAGTGAGCGGTAGTCTAGGTGCCGACGGCAAGGCCGACGACACAGCCGCCGCCAGCAAGGGGCGGCGACACACCGGGCCGAGACTTGACCCGGGCAGCCGCAGCGATGACCGTCGACGACGATGGACACCCGGGAGATGCACGAACGACTGCCACTCGCGATACGGCAGGCGGTGGACGACTTCGGCGATCATCTCGCGCGCGTCGACAATCGGTCGGCCCACACCGTACGCGCGTACGTCGGCGACGTCGTCTCCCTCCTCGACCACGCCGCGCGGGCCGGCTGCGCCACTCCGGAAGACCTCGACCTGGGAGTCCTGCGGTCCTGGCTGGCCGCGAAGCAGCGGGAGGGCGCCGCCCGTACGTCTCAAGCCCGCCGCGCCGCGGCGGCCCGCACCTTCACCGGGTGGGCCCATCGCACCGGCCGGGTCGCGGCCGACCCGGGCGCCCACCTGGCCAGCCCGCGCGCCCACCGCGAGCTGCCGACCGTGCTCCGCGCCGACCAGGCCGCCGACCTGGTGACCAGCCCGGCCGGCGACCGCCCGGGCCATGACCCGGAGGCGCTGCGCGACCGGGCGGTGCTCGAACTGCTCTATGCCACCGGCGTACGCGTCAGTGAGCTCTGCGGCCTCGACCGCGCCGACGTCGACGAGGCGCGGCGGCTCGTCCGTGTCTTCGGCAAAGGCGCGAAGGAGCGGGCCGTCCCCTACGGCGTCCCCGCCCAGCGCGCGCTCGACGACTGGGTGCGCCACGGGCGGCCGGCGATGATCAAGGACGGAAGGGCGGACGCCCTCTTCGTCGGCGTCAAAGGCGGACGTCTTCAGCCAACCGTCGTCCGCCGGATCGTCCGCAACGCCGCGCTCGCCGCCGGCCTGCCGCACACCAGCCCGCACGACCTGCGCCATTCGGCCGCCACCCATCTGCTCGACGGCGGCGCCGACCTGCGCGCGGTGCAGGATCTGCTCGGCCACGCCGCGCTGTCGAGCACGCAGATCTACACCCACGTGTCGACCGAGCGTCTCCGGGCCGCTTTCAAACAGGCCCACCCGCGAGCCTGACCCCTTACGATCTAAAAGTGCCGCAGTTTCCAGGCGCTCGCCTGCTGTTCTCCATCGACCCCGCGGTGTCCTTTCTCAACCACGGCTCGTTCGGTGCCGTCCCGGTCGCCGTGCAGCGCGCCCAGCAGCGCATCCGCGAAGAGATCGAGTCCAATCCGGTCCGCTTCTACGGCCAGGGCGTCGTCGATCGCATCATCCACACCCGACGCCATCTGGCCGGATTCCTCGGCGCCGACCCCGAGGGCAGCGCGCTCCTGGCCAACACCACCACCGGCGTCTCGCTCGTGCTCCAGTCGCTGCGGCTGGAGTCGGCCGACGAGGTGCTGCTGACCGATCACGTCTACGGCGCGGTCGATCTCGCCGTGCGCCGCCGCTGCCGCCGGGCCGGCGCGACCGTGCGGTCGGTTCCGCTGCCGCTCGGCGCCTCCGACGGCGAGATCGTCGCCCGCCTGCGGTCGGCCTTGCGGCCGGGCAAGACCAAACTGCTGATCATCGAACATCTGAGCTCGGCGACGGCCAAGCTCTTTCCCGTACGCGAGGTGGTCGCGGCCGCCCACGAGCACGAGATCCCGGTCCTGGTCGACGCGGCTCACGTGCCGGGGATGCTGCCGGTCGACGTGAGTGGTCTGGGCGCCGATTTCTGGGTCGGCAACCTGCACAAGTGGGCCTATGCCCCGCGCGGCACCGCGTTGCTGTCGGTCGCCCCGCCGTGGCGCCGCAAGATCGAGCCGCTGGTCGTCTCGTGGGAGCAGGAGGAGGGCTTCCCGCTCTCGGTCGAATATCAGGGCACGATCGACTACACGCCCTGGCTGGCCGCGCCGATCGGCCTCTTCACGCTGCGCACCCTGGGCTGGGAGGCGGTGCGGGAGCACAACGGGACGCTGGCCGCCTATGGGCAACGGGTCGTCGGGGCGGCGCTGGGCGTTGACCCGGCCGACCTGCCGGAGCCGGGCGATCCCGAGATCTCGATGCGGGTGGTCCCGCTGCCGGCCGGGCTGGCCACGAATTCGGCCGAGGCGATCACGCTGCGGCAGTACTTCGCCGACAAGCTCGCCACCGAGGTGCAGGTGAGCGGCTGGAACGGGCGCGGCCTGCTGCGGTTGAGCGCCCAGGTCTACAACCGGGCCGAGGAATACGACCGGCTGGCCGAGCGGCTCCCGGGCGCCCTGAGCGCCTACCGCCCCTGACGCCTGGCCGCCGGGAGACGTGGAGAGCCGGCCCGGCGGAGAGACCCGGCCCGGCGCCGAAGGCCGCCCGGACCGAGAAAGCCGACCCGACCCCTCAGAAAGCCGGGGCGGCGGCTCCTGCAGCGGCAGCAGCCTGACCCGGCCGAGGCCGAGCAGCGCCAGCGGATCAAGGTAGAGGTCGCCCCGCCGGAGTCCCCAGTGCAGGCAGTCGGCCGCCGGGCATCCCGGGTGGCCCGGCTCCAGCAAGCCGAGCGGGCTGCCCGATTCGACCTGGTCTCCGGCCGCGACCGAGGGCGTCACCGGCTCGTAGGTCGTCCGCAGCCCATCCGGATGCTGCACGCTGACCACCCCGCGCCCGGCCAGGTCGCCGGCATAGACCACGCGCCCCGCCCCGGCGGCCCGGACCACGGCATCCGGCGCGGCAGCAAGGTCAACCCCGCGGTGCCCCGGCAACCACGGCGCGGCCGGCGGATCGAACGCCCGCACCACACGCGCCGGCGCGATCGGCCACCCGAACGACCCCCGCACAAAACCGATCGGGCCCCCGAAGCGGCCTGGCGCAAACGCGACCGGCCATCCAGGAGACGCAGGCGCGAGGAGCCACCCGGAAGACACAGGCGCGAGAGGCCACTCGGAAGACGCCCGTGCAGGCGCCACCAACCCCAGGATGATCAGCAACAACATCAGAAACGGCATGCCGACCAGGCTGCCGATTTCTCACCGCCCCCGCGACCACCCCTGTGGACAACCGGGACGGTGGATAACTAGCTGCCGAATCCGGCGTCATCCGGTAGCGAGATGTCGGGTTTCTCGAGCTCTTCGACGTTGACGTCCTTGAAGGTCATCACGCGCACGTTCTTGACGAACCGGGCCGGGCGATACATGTCCCAGACCCAGGCGTCGTGCATCTCGACCTCGAAATAGACTTCGCCGTCCGAGTTACGCACGTGCAGGTCGACCTGGTTGGCCAGGTAGAACCGGCGCTCGGTCTCCACCACGTAGGAGAACTGGCGGACGATGTCGCGGTACTCCCGGTAGAGCTGCAGCTCCATCTCGGTCTCGTACTTCTCGAGATCCTCTGCGCTCATCGCTTTTCGCCCTCCATGGCCTCATCTTCCCCCACCGACGGCGACGGCTGAGGCTGCTCGCCCGACGCCACGCCGACGGTACCCTCCGCTGCGCCCGGAAGCACCGTCGGCACGGGCGAAGATGCGTCGTCGAACAGCGACGGAGCCGGGATCACCGCCGGGCGGCGGGCTCTCGGCGGCCGGTTGCCGCGGCCGGAGACCGCGGCGACGTTCACGTAAGAGAACCGGTGCTCGGCGCATGCCCCGTGTCGCAGGAGCGCCGCGCTGTGCTCGTCGGTGATGTAGCCCTTGTGCACCGCGAACCCGTAGCCGGGGAACTGGCCGTCGAGCTCCACCATGATGCGGTCCCGCGTCACCTTGGCGAGCACGCTGGCCGCCGCCACGCACGCCGCGATGCGGTCGCCCTTCCAGACCGCGAGACCGGGCACGCCCAGGCCGTCGACCGGGAACCCGTCGGTCAACACGTACTCCGGGCGGGTTTCGAGGGATGCGAGCGCGCGGCGCATCGCCGCGAGGTTGCAGACGTGGAGCCCGCGGGCGTCGACCTCGGTGGCCGGGATGATCATGACGGACCAGGCGAGGGCGCGGGCGACGACCTCTTCGTAGACCCGTTCGCGGGCGGCCGGGGTGAGCAGTTTGGAGTCGGCCAGCTCGTCGATCTCGCCGCGCTTGCCTTCGGGGAGGATGGCGGCGGCGGCCACGAGCGGGCCCGCGCAGGCGCCCCGGCCGGCCTCGTCGGCCCCGGCGACGTGCCGGAAGCCCCGGCGCTGCAGAGCGCGCTCGAGGGCGTAGATGCCGCTCTCGCGGCGGATCACGGTGCGGGTGGGCGCGAGCATCACTGGCCCCCGTGCCGGCGCAGCAGCGCCGCGATGTCCTCGGGGAAGATCTGCTCCTCGCTGGCCTCGAGCTCGGCCGCCGACCACCACCGGTGCTCGGTGATCGTCTCCTGCTCGTCGGCGTCCATGCCGGCCGTGTCGACCTGCCACTCGGCGACCCGCAGGAGGTAGAACTCCTGATCCTGCCGGTAGTCGCGGCGGTCGTAGCTGAACTCGGTGACCTGGTGCCAGATCGGCTCGCCGAGGTCGGCCGGCTCGACCCGCAGGCCGGTCTCCTCGAACAGCTCGCGGGCGGCGCCCTGTGCCGGGGTCTCGCCGTCGTGCAGGCCGCCTCCGGGGGTGAACCACCAGCGCTGCTCGGGCCGGGCCGGATCGCCGCCGTGGAGCAGCAGCGTGCGCCCGGCCGCGTCGACGAGCAACACCCGCGCGGCGCGGCGGTCGATTACGGTCACCGGACAAGCCTATTGCGCCCGGCGTGGATCTTTCGACCGCCCCTGGCGCTACTTGGTCGTCGGGGCGTCGGGGATGTCGTCGTAGCCGTCCGGCACCGAGAGCCAGTGAGCCCGGCCGACCGGCCAGAAGATCGTGAAGGCGCGGCCGATGACCGAATCCTCCGGGATCGTCGACTTCTGGATGTCTCCGCTGGTGTCCTTGTAGTTTTCGAGCGAGTCACCCGAGGCCGACCGGTGGTCACCCATCACCCAGAGCCGGCCGGGCGGCACGGTGATGTTGAAATCCATGTCGGCGGCCGGGTCCTGCGTGCCGTCGGCGTTGCGATAGATATACGGCTCGTCGAGCGAGTGCCCGTTGATCGTCAGGCGGTGCTGGGGGTCGCAGCAGACCACGTTGTCGCCCGGCACGCCGATGATCCGCTTGATGAAGTCTTCGCCCTCTTCGCCGTGCTGCCACAGCGTCGGGGCCTTGAAGACGATGATCTCGCCGCGATGCGGGTCGCGGAAGTCGTAGACGAGCTTGTTGACGAGCACCCGGTCCCAGACGTTGAGCGTGTGCTCCATCGACTCGGACGGGATGTAGAACGTCTGCAGCACGAACGCGCGCACCAGGACGGCGACCAGGATCGCGACACTCACCAGGATGGGAAGCTCGCGCCAGAACGAACTGCGGCGGGGCTTTTCGGTCTGCTCGTCAATCACGAGGGGAGCCTACGACGCCGGGTCACCAACGGCAGTCCGGAACGCGCGGATAACGCGGCACTTAGTAGAAACGGAAGGACGAAAAAGTCAGTGCCCGGAGTGCCGCCGCCGGTGCGCAGTGTGTGCTCGGACGACGCGCTGGGATGGTCGGCGGCATAGGTCTTCCAGACGTCGGGCACGGAGAGGCTGGTAAATCGGCTGCTCGGCCAGACGATGACGAATGCGCGGCCGATGATGTTCTTGATCGGCACAGGCCCCTGACATCGGGCGTCCTGTGAGACGGCCCGGTGGTCGCCCATGACGAACATCTCACCCGGTGGGATGGTCACCGTGGTGAAACGGCGACTCGTGCACTGGGACGGATTGGGCGGCTGATTGAGGTCGGAGTTGTATCCGTCGGCGATATAGGGCTCGTCAATGCCGACTCCGTTGACCGTGATTCGACCTTTGTCGTCACAGCAGGCGACTTTGTCGCCCGGAAGGCCGATCACCCGTTTGATGAAATCGCGCTCGCCGGGCCGGCTCACCCCGACCAGGTCGCCGACGGTGCGGCCGAGCTTGGCCCCGAACGCGTTGCTCACCGGCTCGGTGACCTCGGGCGCCCAGTTGTCGGTGCCGCGGAACACCACGATCTCGCCCCGCAGCGGGTCGCGCATGTCGTAGACGACCTTGTTGACCAGCACCCGGTCCTTGATCTCCAGGGTCTTCTGCATCGACCCGCTGGGGATGTAGAACGCCTGCACCAGGAACGTGCGGATCAGCACGGCCAGGCAGAACGCCACCACCAGCAGCAGCGGCAGCTCCTGCCACAGCGGCATCTCCTTGCGCCGGATCAACGATCGCCGCCGCTCGGAAGGTCGATAGCCTTGCATCGGTTCCACGCTTCACATCTCCCGCCGCCGACCGGCCGAACTGCCCCGGATACAGCACTACCGCCCGAGTACCCTCGCGAGGTCTTACGGGCGGTAGTGCTGGAAGGGTTCACACTGATCCCATCCGGCACTCCGGCAAGCCTAGTGCGCCGGTTGCCGGATCGATGTGGATCAGACGGTCTGCCGCTCCCGCAGCTCCTTGATCTTGGCCTTCTTGCCGCGGAGCTCGCGGAGGTAGTAGAGCTTGGCGCGCCGCACGTCGCCGCGGGTCACGACCTCGAGCCGGTCGATCTGCGGGCTGTTGAGCGGGTAGGTTCGCTCGACACCGACGCCGAAGCTGATCTTCCGGACCTTGAAGGTCTCCCGGAGTCCGGAGCCATGCCGGGCGATCACGACGCCCTGGAAGACCTGGACGCGGGAACGGTTGCCCTCGACGACCCGGGCGTGCACCTTGACGGTGTCGCCGGCCCGGAAATCGGGGAGGTCGGTGCGCTGCGACTGGGCGTCGAGAGCGTCCAGCGTGTTCATCGCTGCATCCTCGGTGCTAAAGCACACCGTGTGTTCGGTGTGCGGTCGATAATTCTGATCTTCCACACTGAGTCTGCTTCAATCCAGTCAGAAGATCCTCGCTTCTCCCCCGCGGCGCGGGGGAAAACGGCAACTACCTACTCTGCCACACCCGACCCCGGGATCCGAAATCCGGCCTCCTCGATCGCTGCGCGATCTCGCTTGTCGAGCCGGTCCGGCGGATAGGCCGCGAAGAGATCAGGCCGGCGCGAGGCCGTCCGCAGCAACGATTCCGTACGCCGCCAGCGCGCGATCCGCCCATGATCGCCCGACCGGAGCACCTCGGGCACCTCCCGACCGCGCCACGACGCCGGCTTGGTGTACACCGGGGCCTCGAGCAGGCCGGCCGCGTGCGACTCCTCGGTCAGCGACTCGGAGTTGCCGAGCACCCCGGGCAGCAGCCGCGTGACCGCCTCCAGGATCACCAGGACCGCCACCTCGCCGCCGAACAGCACGTAGTCGCCGAGCGAGACCTCGCGGACGGGCATCCGGTCGGCGGCGTCGTCGATCACCCGCTGGTCGATGCCCTCGTAGCGGCCGCAGGCGAAGATCAGGTGGTCGAGCGCGGCCAGTTCGTGGGCGTCGGCCTGGGTGAACGGCTTCCCGACCGGAGACGGGACGACCAGCGTGCCCGGGCCGACCGCGTCCAGGGCCTGCGACCACGGCTCGGGGCGCATCACCATGCCGGGGCCACCGCCGTACGGGCTGTCGTCGACCGTGCGGTGCACATCGCTGGTCCACGTCCGCAGGTCGTGCACGGCCAGCTCGAGCGTGCCGGTGGCGCGCGCCTTGCCGATCAGCGAGAGGTCGAGCGGCGCGAAGTAGTCGGGGAAGATCGAGATGACGTCGACGCGCATGGTCAGAGATCCAGCAGACCCTCGGGCAGATCGACCAGGATGCGGCCGCCGCCCAGGTCGACGGTCGGGACGATCTGGCTGACGAACGGGATCAGCGCGGTGCCGCCGGCCGCCTTCTTGAGCACGATCAGATCGGACGCCGCCGCGTGGTCGATGCGCTCGACCGTGCCGAGCGCGGAGCCGTCCAGCGACTCGACGCGCAGGCCGACCAGCTGGTGGTCGCGGAACTCGTCCGGGTCGTCGGGCGGGGTCAGACCGGCGCTGTCGACCTGGAGCAGGACGCCGCGCAGCGCCTCGGCGACGTTGCGGTCGTGGACGCCCTCGAACTGGACGATGGCCCGGCCCTGATGCCAGCGGACCGACTCGATGACCAGCTCGGCGGGAACCTTGTAGGGCGCACCGGGAGCCGGAGTGGCCGTCGCCGGCCCGGTGCTCACCCGGCGGTTCCGGGGGACCTCCGTGGTGAACGCCGAACCGGCGACGAAACGCTCTTCGGGCTCGTCGGTGCGCACGGCGACCGAGACTTCGCCCCGGATCCCGTGCGGCTTACCGATCTGGCCGACGACGAGCAGCATCGATCAGTACGCGTCGACGATGTCGACGCGGATGCCGCGCCCACCGATCGACCCGATGACCTGCCGCAGGGCCTTGGCCGTCCGCCCGCCGCGCCCGATGACCGTTCCCAGGTCCTCCGGGTGCACGCGGACCTCGAGCCGCTTGCCGCGGCGCGAGTCGACCAGCCGGACCCGGACGTCGTCCGGGTTGTCGACGATGCCCTTGACGAGGTGCTCCAGCGCCGGCCGGAGCGCCCCGTCAGCTCGCGTCGGCGCCGGCACCGGTGGTTCCCTCGGTGTTGGCAGCGCCGGCACCGGCCGGGTCGGCTGCGGTCTCGGCAACGGCCTCGCGGTTGGGCTCGGCCGGGTCGACGGGCTTGGTCTGCTCGGGCTTGGCCGCGGCAGCCTGCGGCGCCGCGGCGGCCTTCGCGCCCTTCTTCGGGGTGGCCGGCTTGGTGTCGGCAACGCCCGCGGCGGCCTTGGCCTCGGCCTCGTAGATCTCGATGCGGCTCTTCTTCTCCTCGGCCACGAGCAGCGGCGGCGGGGCCGGCAGGCCCTTGAACTGCTGCCAGTCGCCGGTCTTCTCCAGGATGCGCTGAACGGCCCCGCTCGGCTGAGCGCCGACGGAGAGCCAGTACTGCACGCGCTCGGACTTCACCTGGATGACCGAAGGGTGTTCCTTCGGCTGGTAGATACCGACGTACTCGATGGCGCGGCCGTCGCGCTTGGTGCGCGAGTCGGCGACGACGATGCGGTACTGCGGGTTGCGGATCTTGCCCATCCGCAGAAGCCGGATCTTTACGGCCACGGTTCTCTTCGCTCCTGATGACTACGTGGGTCGAGTCTGTTCGGAACCCACGTGGGGTTGCGGGACCGAAGCCTCGTGGACTGGCCTGGGGCGAGGGGTTAGAGGGCGCCTCGCGACAAGCCGGATACCAGTCGTTCATTCTGCCAGATGAGAGGGCCCGGCTCCCAATCGGGCGGCAGGTCCCGGTGAAAACCGGCAAATCGCTACCAGCGGGACACCACGGGCCGGTCCCAGCCGGGCGGCAACTCGGCCGGGACGGGCCAGGACGGGTCGGGCCGGAAATCGGTCCACGTGCCGTCGAACGGGAACTCCCCCGCCTCGATCAACTTGATCACCTTGCGCCCCTCGGCCCACACCGCGGCCTCGTCGGGCACCCAGTAGTGCTCCGGGAAGGCCAGGCGCTCGGCGAACTCGTCCTCGTCCTTCCACTCCCAGCGCCGATCGAGCGTGGCGACGATGTCGAGGTCCTGGTCGATCACGTCGATGCCGATGACATCGCCGTCGTCCCAGCGGACCGCGCCTTCCTCGAGGTTGACGTAGTACCTCGTGAAGTCGCCCTCGCCGTCGCGGAAGAACCAGACCGAATGGTCGGCGCCGGCCGGGAAGAAACGCAGCACCCCCGGCCCGCGCCAGCTCGTCGTCCGCAGCCGCTTGCCCGCCGCCACCCAGTCGGGGAACGGCATGTCACGCGGGCCGCGGTCGTCCAGCGTCCGCTCGATCGCGACGACCGAGTCGCGAGCCAGCCAGACGAGCAGCCCGCGGTCGTCGTCGGAGATCACCCGGGTCGGGTGCACGAACGCGATCCGGCCGTGATGGGTGTCGCGGTGGAGCAGAAGCCGGCCCGGTGCGAAGGTCACGATCAGTAGGAACGAGCGAGCACCGCGATCAGGTTCGGCTCGTCGTCGGAGTCCGGCATCGTGCCGTCCTCGCGGGTCAGGCAGCGGACGGTGACCGCCTTGCCGTTCGCCTCCTTCTCGCCCGCCTCGCCGACCGCCGACCACGCCACCCGGGCCCAGCCGGTCTGCGCCGCCTCGATCGCGTCGCCGAGCGTCTTGACGTCGACCGTGTTCTCCTCGCGGAAGGCCAGCGCGTCGTCGAACAGCCGCTGCTGGTCGGCCTTGAGCGCGGCGACCACGTCGGCCACCACGTCGTCGATCGCGGCCGGGGCCTTGGAACCGTCGACCCGGCGGGCCACCACCACGTTGCCGGTGGCCAGGTCACGGGGCCCGACCTCGATGCGGATCGGGATGCCCTGGAGTTCGGCGTCGACAGCCCGCCGCCCGAACGGGATGTCGGCGCGGTCGTCGAGCCTCACGCGTACGCCCGCGGCCTTGAGCGAATCGCGCAGCTTGGCCGCCGCCTCGACGACGCCCTCGCCCGCCTTCACCACCATGACCTGCACCTGGATCGGCGCGAGCCGCGGCGGCAGCCGCAGGCCGTTGTCGTCGCCGTGCACCATGATCAGGCCGCCGACCATGCGGGTCGAGGTGCCCCACGACGTGGTCCAGGCGTGCTCGACCGAGCCGGCGGCCGACGAGTAGGTGATGTCGAACGCCTTGGCGAAGTTTTGCCCCAGCTCGTGCGAGGTGCCCATCTGGAGCGCCTTGGTGTCGCCCATCATGGCCTCGACGGTCATCGTGTTGGTCGCACCGG
Source organism: Actinoplanes sp. NPDC051411 (assembly GCF_040682075.1). Classification (NCBI taxonomy): domain Bacteria; kingdom Bacillati; phylum Actinomycetota; class Actinomycetes; order Micromonosporales; family Micromonosporaceae; genus Actinoplanes; species Actinoplanes sp. NPDC051411. Next base: position 13,044 of record NZ_JBFBAD010000075.1, read on the forward strand.
CGAACCGCTCGCCCTTGGTCTTGCGGCCCGGCACCACCGGGATCGCCAGGATCTCCTCGATGAACGCCTGGTAGACGTTTTTGTGGATGTCGCGGGCGTGCTCGCGGGCGTCGGCCTCGGAGGCGTGGGCGGTGTGCCCCTCCTGCCACAGGAACTCGGTGGTGCGCAGGAACGTGCGCGGCCGCAGCTCCCACCGCACCACGTTGGCCCACTGGTTGAGCAGCAGCGGCAGGTCGCGGTAGGAGTCGACCCACTTGGCCATGAACTCGCCGATCACCGTCTCGCTGGTCGGGCGCACGACCAGCGGCTCGGCCAGCTGCTTGCCGCCGGCGTGGGTGACCACCGCCAGCTCGGGCGAGAAGCCCTCGACGTGGTTGGCCTCGCGGCGCAGGTAACTCTCCGGGATGAAGAGCGGGAAGTAGGCGTTCTGCACGCCCGCCTCCTTGATGCGCGCGTCCATGTCGGCCTGCATGCGCTCCCAGATCGCGTAGCCGACCGGGCGGATCACCATCGTGCCGCGCACCGGGCCGTTGTCGGCCAGCTGCGCCTTCGAGATGACGTCCTGGTACCAGCGGGGGAAGTCTTCCGCACGGGGTGTGAGCACGCGAGCCATGAGACGGCATCCTAGTCGCGGCTCCGTGCAACCCACCGGCCGGGCAGCACGTGTCTCTACGCGAAGGGTGGTGCGGGGGATGGACTTCGACACGTTCTACCGGGACACGTCCCGGCGGCTGCTGCGCTACGCCTACGGGCTCACCGGGGACGCGGCCGAGGCTCAGGACCTCGTCCAGGAGGCGTACGCCCGGGCCTGGCAGCGCCGGCGCCGGCTGGCCGGCTACGACGATCCCGAGGCGTGGTTGCGCCTGGTGGTCAACCGGCTGGCCACCGACCGGTGGCGCCATCTGGGCGTACGCGGAAAGCGTGCCGCGGCGGCTCCGCCGCCGGATCCGGTGCCCCCGCCCTCGGACGACGTCGTGTTGCTGGTCCACGCGATGCGTGCCCTGCCCGTGGTGCAACGCCGCGCGCTCGCCCTGCACTACCTGCTCGACCGCTCGGTGGCCGAGATCGCCGCGGAGACCGGTGCCGCCACCGGCACCGTGAAGTCCTGGCTGTCCCGTGGCCGGGCGGCGCTGGCCGCCCAGCTGGGCGACACCGCACCGGAGGGAGCCGGTCATGCCCGTTGACCTCGACGAACTGTTCGACGCGATGCGCCGCCGGGCCGACACGGTTCCGCTCCGCGGCGCCGCGCACGCCCGGGCGCGCGGCCGGCACCGCGACCGGGTGCGGGCGGTGATGACCGTCGCCGTGGTCGTCGCCGTGGTCGCGGTCGGTACCGGTTTCGCGGTGCGCGGACCGGCCGTCCGGCACGACCAGCCGGCCATGCCGGCGGTCGGATCCCCGCTTCTCCTGGACGGCGTGCCCACCGACGCCCGGATCGTGACCGACGGCGACCGGGCCTACGTGGCCTGGACGCGCCCGGACAACGACTCGGTGTGGGTGGCCGCGACCGACCTGAGGACCGGCGCGGTGGCCTGGGCGCCCCAGCGGCTCTCCCAGCCGGACGCGTCGGAGGCGTTGGCGGAGGTGCTTCTCACGCCGTCCGCGGTCGTGGTGGTCACCAAGCCCCGCGTCGACCCGCCCAACGGCTTCATGTTCTACCTGCTCGACCGCGCTACCGGCGCCCTGGACGACGCCGTCGCCGGCGACAACAGCCCGGAAGGCGGCAGCGACCAGGGCAAGGAGGACTGGGTCTTCGCCGGCGATCAGATGGTCACCATGCAGCCGAGCGGTCAGATCTTCTTCAGCGGCGTCGCGGGAGAGGGATACAACGGCTACACGAGCGGGGACCCGTTGTACGCGCGGCTGCTCGGCTGGGGCACGACCGCGGACGAGAAGACGGTGAGCCAGTCCGGCCCGTCGGCCGCCTTCACCGACTCCCGGGTCGTGCTGGTCACCGTCGACGGCACCGCCGACGTGTTCGACGCCCGCCGGGGGAAGAAGCTACGGACGGTGCGGCTCGGGCTGGTCTCCGGGAAGCAGATGGCGGTCTTCGACGGTGTGCTGTCCATGGTCGACCCCCACGACTCCCCGACCGGGCCGCAGCGTCTCCGGTTCGTCGATGTGAGCGGCGGAAACGGCGGCGCCTGGGAGACCGCCCCGATACCGGGCGCGGTGGTCGCCATGAGCGGGTGCGGACCGGGCCGGGTCTGCGCGGTCACGTCGGTGGCCGGCCGGAAAGATCAGATCACCGCCTTCGACGTGCGGCAGCGGCGCGTCGCCTGGCAGGCCACCACCGAGGTCACCGGGGCCGCGCAGCTGTCGGTGGCGAACGGCCGCGCCCTGGTCGCCGGCACCGGCGGTTTCGACCTCTACGACCCGGACGGCCGGCGGACCGTCACCGGCTCGACCGCCTTCCACGGCGTCTGGCTGGACCCGCAACAACTGCTGGTCGAGCGTCCGGAGGGCGTGTTGGCCCGCCTGCCGATCGGCGACCGCGAGCCGACGCCGATCGGCCGGGTCCCGGCGGGCACTCGGAGCTGCGCCTCGACGAGCACCCGCCTCGTCTGCCTCGCCGCAACCACCGTCACCACGTGGGAGGTGCGCTGACCCGTCACCTGACCACCCGGCCGCGAAGCACGATGCGGCTCGGGTGGCGGGTGACGGCCAGGGTGCGGCGCGGGTCCTCGGAGTAGACGACCAGGTCGGCCAGACCGCCCTCGACCAGGCCCGGGAAGCCCAGCCACTCCCGGGCCTTCCAGGACGCACCGGCCAGGATGTCGGCCGCGGGCAGCCCCGCCTCCTGCATGATCAGCATCTCCTCGGCCACCAGCCCGTGCTGGACGCCACCCCCGGCGTCGGTGCCGATGTAGATCGGGACGCCGGCCTCGTGCGCGGCCCGCACCACCTCGGGAAACCCGTCCCGCAGGGCGACCATGTGGTCGGCGTACCCGGCGAACTTCTCCCGCGCCCGGTCGGCGATCCCCCCGAACGTCCGGATGTTGATCATCGTGGGCACCAGCGCGGTCCCCCGGCGGGCCATCTCGTCGATCAGGTCGAGCGACAGCCCGGTGCCGTGCTCGACCGAGTCGACCCCCGCCCGCACCATGATGTCGACGCCCTCCTCGGAGAACGTGTGCACGGCCGCGCGGGCGCCGGCCGCGTGCGCCGCCTCGACCGCCGCGGCCATGGTCGCCGCGTCCCACGACGGCGCCAGGTCACGGGCGTCGCGGTCGATCCAGTCGCCGACCAGCTTGACCCAGCCGTTGCCGGCCTTGGCCTGCTCGGTCACGGCCGCCGCGACATCGGCCGCCACCACCTCGACGCCGATGTCACGCAGGTAGCGCCGGGGCGCGGCCACGTGCCGGCCGGCCCGGGCGAGGCGCGGCACGCCCGGTTCGTCATCAAGTTCCGCGTACGGGTAGGGCGAGCCGGCGTCCCGCAGCGCGAGCACCCCCGCGTCCCGGTCGATCGTGGCCAGCTCCCGAGCCTGGTCGAGCCCGGTGATCGGCGTAGCCCCGTACGCGATCCCGAGGTGACAGTGCGCGTCGACCAGCCCCGGCACCACAAACCCACCGTCACTGATCGTCTCGGCCCCACCCACCGGCTCGAACGTCACCCGGTCCCCGACCAGCCACAGATCCCGAACGTCCCCTTCGGGCAGCACCGCCCCACGCACATGCAAAGCCATGCGTAAGTCCTACCCGATCGCCGCGTCACACGTCAGCCGACGCCGCCGCCCGAAGCCGATCCCGCTTCCGGGTCCACGCCGGCAGGTCGAGCGTCACCTTCCACGGCTCGTCGAGTGTGACCAGTTGATCGGTCTCGAGGACCTGGCGGTAGCCGCCCGTGTCCAGGCGCAGCTCAGACAGGGTCACCCGTTCGCGCAAGGGATCAATGATCCAGTAATGCGGTATGCCCAGGCTCGCGTAGCTCCCGGCTTTGTCGCTTCGGTCAGTGCTCTCGGACGACTTGGACACGACCTCGACGACCAGCAACACGTCCGATGGGAGCACCGGCGACCTGTTCGCACCCTCGGCGCGGAGAATCATCACGTCGGGAACGAACTCGTTACGCAGGTTCACAAGAACTGCTTGTTCGTTGTCGGAGACGAATTCCTCCGGACTGAACTCGTCGATGGCGTTGGCCGTCTGCCGGCCGATGAAGTTATGGATAGTCAGGGCGCGCGGGGTCAAGACGAGCCTTCCGTCGATCAACTCATAGCGGAGATCCTCGGGAAGGTCCACCAGGTCGTCGACGGTCAGGTCGTCTCGCTCAAGCAGGGCGGGGTCAACCGGGAGCATCACAGCGGTCATCGATTCCTCCTCGATGGGATCGCCGCTCATGCTACTAGCTCCTTGACTAGACGCTCAATGCCAGCTTGTCGCTCGTCAAGCCTACTTCGCTACCCGTCGCCGAATTGGCGTGCGACCAGATCAAGGCGCCGCTCAGCTCTTGTCGCCGTCGTTGCGCTTTGGCTTGTTGAGCTTGCTGAAGTCGAGGTTGGGGAGCTTGAAGCCCGGCGGCAGGCCCGGCGCGCCGCCGCCCAGGGCGCCCGGGTCCATGCCCGGCGGGAGCTGGGGCATGCCGCCCGGGAAGCCGGCCGGCAGGCCGCCGGCGCGGGGGCGCGACGAGCCGCCCTTGCCGCCCTTGCGCTTGTTCTTCGGGCTCTTCGTCGCCTTGCGGCGGCCGCCCGGCAGGCCCATCATGCCGCTCATCTGCTTCATCATCTTCTGCGCGTCGACGAAGCGGTTGAGCAGCTGGTTGACGTCCATGACCGTGACGCCGGAGCCGTTGGCGATGCGGACGCGGCGGGAGCCGTTGATGATTTTGGGGTTGGTGCGTTCCTGCGGGGTCATCGAGCGGATGATCGCCGTGATGCGGTCGAAGTGGCTGTCGTCGAGCTCGGCCAGCTGGTCCTTCATCTGGCCCATGCCCGGCATCATGCCGAGGATGTTGGCGATCGGGCCCATGCGCCGCACGGCGATCAGCTGGTCGAGGAAGTCTTCCAGCGTGAACTGCTCACCGGCGAGCAGCTTGCCGGTCATCTTCTCCTTCTGATCCTCGTCGAAGGCCTGCTCGGCCTGCTCGATGAGGGTCAGAACGTCGCCCATGCCGAGGATGCGGCTGGCCATGCGGTCGGGGTGGAAGAGGTCGAAGTCTTCGAGCTTCTCACCGGTCGACGCGAACAGGATGGGCTCGCCGGTCACGTGGCGCACGCTCAGCGCGGCGCCGCCGCGGGCGTCGCCGTCGAGTTTGGAGAGGACCACGCCGCTGATGCCGACGCCGTCGCGGAACGCCTCGGCGGTCTGCACCGCGTCCTGGCCGACCATCGCGTCGATGACGAAGATGGTCTCGTCGGGGTCGACCGCGTCGCGGATGTCGCGGGCCTGCTGCATCATCTCCTCGTCGATGCCGAGGCGGCCGGCGGTGTCGACGATGACGATGTCTTTGGCGGTGCGCTTGGCGACCTCGATCGAGTCTTTGGCGACCTGCACCGGGTTGCCGACGCCGCTGCCCGGCTCGGGCGCGTAGATGTCGACGCCGGCCCGGCCCGCGATGACCTGCAGCTGGTTGACCGCGTTGGGGCGCTGGAGGTCGGCCGCGACCAGCATCGGCTGGTGGCCCTGGGCCTTGAGCCAGCGGGCCAGCTTGCCGGCGAGCGTGGTCTTGCCGGCGCCCTGGAGGCCGGCCAGCATGATCACGGTCGGGGGCTGCTTGGCGAACTGGAGCCGCCGGCCCTCGCCACCGAGGATGTTGATCAGTTCCTCGTGGACGATCTTGATGATCTGCTGGGCCGGGTTGAGGGCCTGCGACACCTCGGCGCCGCGGGCCCGCTCCTTCAGATTGTTGATGAACGCCCTGACCACGGGCAGCGCGACATCCGCCTCCAGCAGGGCGAGACGGATCTCGCGCGCGGTGGCGTCGATGTCGGCATCGGTGAGCTTGCCCTTGCCGCGGAGCTTGGTGAAGATTCCGGACAACCGGTCACTCAGTGCGTCAAACACAGTAAAACTTCCCGTTGGTCAGAGGGAGTTTGATGACGCAAGCCTAACCGGCCGGGCGAAGCCTTACCGGTTGCGCATGCGGTAGGTCTCCTTGGCGGCCTCGATCCGGTTGTGATTGCGGCTGCCCGGCGCCACCGCCCTCTTGGCTTTGGCATAGAGCAGGGCACCACCGGCGACCACGATCGCGCCGATGACCAAGTAGAACAACACGGGCCCGATGATCGAGACGAAGAGCCATCCGACCAGGACCACGCCCACCACACCGGCGAGCAGTACTGCCAACGCCTTACCCATCGGAGCCTCCTGCGCGAGGGAAGAGTTCGACCTCAACCATGCCTCAGCGAAGCAACCCCGCCCATCGGCCGAACCCCTGAAGCGCACCCGTAGGGGTCGAGCCGCGCCGTTCGAGTCCGCCACCCCCGCAAACCGCGTATACCGGCGATAGGTGACACAAAAGGCGGTACGGGACGCAACCTCCGGTATACGGACGCCGTTGAGGGATCAGTGACTACGGCGGTCGCCGGACGAAGCCGCGGTCGTGCCCACGGAACCGGCGGAAGGACGACGGCGTGCCCCTGCGGCGGATCCTGCGCTTAGCACCCTGGCCGGTCCGGCGGCGGATGCTCGCCGGAGCCCAGAAACGGCTGCTCCCCCGCGTGGCCCCGGAGCGCCGGCTGCGGACGGCGCGCCTGCTGGTGCCCCTGGGGGCCCGGCCCCGGCCCGGCCTGGCGGCCGACGCCACGATCATCGGAGTCCGCACGGCCGGCGGCCGGATGCCGGCCCGGCGTGCCACTCGGGTCACGCCCGCGGGGGTACGCCGCGACAACCTCGACCGGGTCGTGGCCGCCCTCGACACGGCCGGAATCGACTGGTTCCGCGTGCCGGTCGAGTCGTTGACCGGGACGGCTCTCGCCGTACGGGAAAGCGACCGTAACCGGACCGTGAGCGTGCTCGAGGCACTCAGCGCGAGCGACGCCGGGCGTCTGGAGATCGTGCTGCCGAGGCGAAGCCGGCAGCCGCGGCGGGCCCGGCGCGCCGCGAAGGTCCTCCGGGTGAGCTGGCCGGTGACCGACCGGCTCGGCAGCCTGGTGTTCGGGACCGCGTTCGGCTGCGAGATCGAGTTCTGGCGGGAGGCCGGCGGCACGCTGACCGGGCCGCGCAGCAACCCGGTCGCCGACGTCGTGGCCGCCGACGAGCCGGCGGTGTTCGCGCCGGAGCACGTCTTCGGGCCGTTCTGCGTGCCCGGGGAGACCGCCCACTACCGCACCCGCGACGTGTTCACGATGGTCAGTCCGGACCGCGTGAGCTTCCCGATCGACGTCGTCTACACCTGGGTGGACGGCAACGATCCGGCCTGGCGGGAGCGCAAGGCGCGGGCGCTGCGCGAGAACGGCTGGGTGACCGAGGTCAGCGATCAGGCGGCCAACGACTCGCGGTACGTGTCGCGGGACGAGCTGTGCTATTCGATGCGGGCGCTGCACGCCTTCGCCCCCTGGGTACGCCACGTGTTCCTGGTCACCGACGGGCAGGTGCCGGCCTGGCTGGACACCGGCCACCCGCGGATCACCGTGGTGCCGCACGAGGTGATCTTCGGCGACACCGGGCGGTTGCCGACCTTCAACTCGCAGGCCATCGAGTCGCGGCTGCACCGGATCCCGGGGCTGGCCGAGCACTTCCTCTATCTGAACGACGACGTCTTCCTGGGCCGGCCGGTGGCGCCCGAGATGTTCTTCACCCCCGGCGGGCTGACCCGGTTCTTCCCGTCGACCGCGCTGGTCGACTCGGCGCCCCGGCTGCCCAGCGACCCGCCGGCCAACTCGGCCGGGAAGAACAACCGGCGGCTCATCCAGGAGGCGTTCGGGCGGGTGCTGACCCGCAAGATGAAGCACACCCCGCACCCGTCGCGGCGCAGCGTGCTGGCCGAGATCGAGCTGCGGTTCGCCGAGCAGGTGGAGGCGACCGCGGGGCACCAGTTCCGGCATCCGGACGACATCTCGCTGCTCTCCTCGCTTCAGCAGTACTACGCGTACCTGACCGGGCGGGCCGCGCCGGGCGAGATCAAGTACATGTACACCGACCTGGCCGACCCGTCGACGCCGTTCCGGCTCAGCCGGTTGCTGCACGACCGGCATCTCGACGCGTTCTGCCTCAACGACACCGACTCCGACCCGGCGGCCGCGGCCGAGCAGGCGGCGCTGCTGGCCGACTTCCTGCCGGCGTACCTGCCGTTCCCGGCGCCGTTCGAGCTGTCGACGCCGCGGGACGGTACGACCGTGCTGGAGCCGCCGCGTACGCCCGTGCTGGCGCGGCAGGCGACGCGGCCGGCCGCCGCCGGCCCGATCCATCCGGACATCGCCCTGCCGGCTCAGCCGGCTTCGCCGTCCTCCGATTCCTCCGTCGCCTGACCACCCGTCCCGCGGCAGTCCGCGTCTTTTTGAAGGGGAAATTTCGTGACTTATGACGTTGTCATCCTGGGGCTGGGGTATGTGGGACTGCCGCTCGCCCAGCAGGCCACCCGCGCGGGACTCAAGGTTCTCGGCTTCGACGTGAACGCCGGTGTGGTCGGCGCACTCGGCGAAGGCCGGTCGCACGTGGACGACCTGAGCGACGCCGACGTGGCCGAGATGCTGGCCCACGGCTTCCACACCACCACCGACGAGCGCCTGATCGCGACCGCCCGGACCGCGGTGATCTGCGTGCCGACCCCGCTCGCCGAGGGCGACGGGCCCGACCTGCGCGCGGTGGTCGGGGCGACCGAGGCGGTCGGGCGCAACCTGCGGGCCGACATGCTGGTCGTGCTGGAATCGACGACCTACCCGGGCACCACCGACGAGGTCGTGCGGCCGCTGCTCGAGAAGCTCTCCGGGCTGACCGCGGGCATCGACTTCCACCTCGCCTTCTCCCCCGAGCGGATCGACCCGGGCAACGAGAAGTTCGGGGCCCGCAACACGCCCAAGGTGGTCGGCGGGTACACGCCGGACTGCACCGACCGGGTGGCCGCGTTCTACGGGCGGTTCATCGAGACGGTCGTGCGGACCAAGGGCACGCGCGAGGCGGAGACGGCCAAGCTGCTCGAGAACACCTACCGGCACGTGAACATCGCGCTGGTCAACGAGATGGCGCGGTTCTGCCACGAGCTCGGCATCGACCTGTGGGACGTGATCCACGCGGCGTCGACCAAGCCGTTCGGCTTCCAGCCGTTCTATCCCGGGCCGGGCGTCGGCGGGCACTGCATCCCGATCGACCCCAACTACCTTTCGCACAACGTCCGCACCAAGCTCGGCTATCCGTTCCGCTTCGTCGAGCTGGCCCAGGAGATCAACGCGACGATGCCCGACTACGTGGCCCGGCGCGCGCAGAACCTGCTCAACGCCGACGGCCAGGCCGTGCACGGGGCGACGATTCTGCTGCTCGGGGTCACGTACAAGGCGAACATCGCCGACCAGCGGGAGTCGCCGGCGACCCCGCTCGCCCGCCTGCTGACCGCTCTCGGGGCGACGGTGCAGTATCACGACCCGCACGTGACGTCGTGGACCGTGGGCGAGGTCGAGGTGGCGCGGACCGACGACCTGGAGGGTGCCACCGCGGCGGCCGACCTCGTGATCCTCGTGCAGCACCACCGGGAGTACGACGCCGACCGTCTGGCCGGGGTGGCCAAGCGGTTCTTCGACACGCGCGGCGTGACCACCACGCACGAGGCGCACCGCCTCTGAAGGAACGTCGTCAGGGGCGCTCGGACCGCTGGCCGATGACCACCGGCCTGGGCGCCTCGGACTTCTCCTGCACCAGATAGCGCGGCCGGGCCCGGACCTCCTCGTGGATGCGGGCCAGGTATTCCCCGATCACGCCCAGTCCGAGCAGGATGAACGTGCCCAGCACGAGCAGCAGCAGGATGACGGTCGGGAAGCCGGCGACCGAGCCGCCGCGCACCCAGCGGATCAGGGTCTGAGCGCCCAGCAGCACCGCGAACGCGGCGAAGGCCAGCCCGACGAAGGTCACCAGGTGCAGCGGCGCCGAGGTGAACGAGGTGAGCCCGTTGACCGCGAGCCGGAACAGCGAGCGGAAGGTCCAGCGGGACGCGCCGCCCTCCCGGTGGTCGATGTCGACCTCGATCGTGGTGCGCCGGAACCCGATCCAGTTGCTGGTGCCCCGAAAGAACGACGAATGCTCGGGCAGCCGCAGCAGCGCGTCCAGAGCCGTACGGCTGAGCAGCCGGAAATCGGTGGCGTCGACCAGGTCGACCTGGGTCAGCCCGGTGAACGCGCGGTTGAACAGCTTGCCGCCGAGCCGCCCGATCAGGCCCTGGCCGGTGCGGTTGCGTTTGACCGCCTCGACCACCTGGAAGCCGTCCTGCCAGAGCCGCAGCATGGCCGGGATGGCCGACGGCGGGTGCTGGAGGTCGGAGTCGATGACCACGACCGCGTCGCCCTCGGCGTGCTCGAGACCGGCCAGCACGGCCGCCTCCTTGCCGAAGTTGCGGGACAACTGGATGCCGCGGACCCGCTCGTCGGCCGCCGCCCGCGTGCGGATGCGGTCCCAGGAGTCGTCGGACGAGCCGTCGTCGACGAGGACGAGCTCGAATTCCTCATCGCGGAGAACCTGGGAAAGGCGCTCCACGAAGCGGTCCACGCCCGGGCCCTCGTTGTAGATCGGCGTGACCACCGAGACGAGCGGGCTCACCGGGGTGCCTTGGCGCAGAAGCGGTGCCCGTCCAGTTGCCGAGTCGCCCGGTTCAGGCTCACGTCGATGCGCTCCAGTTCCGGCTGATCCACGCGGCCGTGATGGTTGGCGATGGAGGTCTTGACGAACAGCGCGCGCAGCTCGCACCGGCGGGCGTCACCGGCCGCCGTCGGGTCGAAGTCGGCGATCTCCTGCGCGATCCGGTCGTGCAGATAGGGGTAACTCCCGGCCGAACTCCCGTCGTGCACCGCCTTGTTGGCCGCGACCGCGATCGTCCCGGCCACCACCAGCGGCACCAGCGTCGCCGCCGCCCACGTGCGGCACCGGCCGGCGACCAGCGCCGCGACCAGGACGCCGCCGGCCGCGCCGGTCAGGCCGCTCTCGCGCCACCCCTGGCCCCAGACGCCCTGCCGGGCCAGCTCCTGCAGGTCGGAGTTGAGCGCGGACAGGACCGCGCCGAGAAGCAGGGCCGCGGCGGCGACCCCGGCGAGCCCGAACGACTGCCGCCGGTCCAAAGCGGCCAGTCGGGCCAGTTGCCGCGTCGCCCGCCAGGCCAGCAGGGCCAGGGCGAGCAGCGCGAGCGCCGGCAGGACGCCGATCAGCCGCAGGTGGGTGCCGTCGGCCGCCCGGTGCCACATCAGCGGGGGCAGCCACGCGGCGAGGCGGTTGGGCAGGGCCGCCGGGGCGCCGGGCAGGGCGACGTCGGAACCGGTGTAGCAGGCACCGTGGGCGCAGATCGAGTAGATGATCACGCGTACGGGAAGAAAGACCGGCAGAAAGCCGAGCCAGAGCAGAATGGCCGCGTTGACGCCGGGTCGTCTCCAGCCGTGACCCAGCACGACCCGCTCGCGCACCACGACCGCCACGGTCGTCAGCGGCAGGGCCAGGGCGGCCAGCTCGTTGAACGAGGCCAGCGCGGCCCCGGCCAACACGATCAGCAGGGCCAGCGGCCAGTTCAGGCGGGTGATCCGGCAGACGAACGCGGCGACGCCGAGAACCAGCGCCGCGGACAGGAAATAGAGGCCCCCGAACAGGACCGTCGTGCTGGTGCGGCCGGCCGCCACGAAACCCATGCCGACCGCGAACGGCACGGTCGCGACCAGAACCGACGGGGTGCTCGCGAAAAGGCGCCCGCGCGAGGTCACCGCCTCGGCGAAGACCACGGCGGCCAGCGTGAGCACGATCGCGGCGGCGAACGAGACCAGACGCAGAGCGATGTTGGCCGGCACGCCGAGCAGCCCGGTCAGCCCGAACGCCAGCAGATCGAGCGACCACTCGACGATCCGGCCGAGCGGGCGGAAGTTGCCGAGCCGCAGGAACTGCGGGACCGACTCGACCGCGGTGACGACCATCCGCCACGGGCGGCCGGCGTAGAGGCCACCGTTCGAATAGACGTTGAACCGGTGGTCGGCCGACGGAGTCAGGGCGACCAGTGGAATCAGCACGATCAGCGGCACCAGGACGCAGTTCCGGACGACCGCTCGCCACGGGCGCGCCACCACGACCGCCGGCGGTTGCGCCCGGGCCGGACGGGCCGGCGACGGCGGCGGAGCGGTCTCGACGGTCACGATGGACCAACGACAGCCCGGCGGGCGAAGTTGCGAGAGCACGCGTCCAAGCGCGGCCGGGGACGTTGGGCAAGCGTGCGCAACTTCGTCACCGCCGAACGGACCCCGGTCGCCGGCCTGCCGAGCCAGCGAACTCTCCCCGGCGGCCACCCGGACCGGGGAACGGGCGGCTTCCGGGCCGACATCGAAGGCCTGCGGGCCGTCGCCGTGCTGCTGGTCGTGCTCGGGCACGTCGGGGTGCGGTTGGTGCCCGGCGGCTTCGTCGGGGTCGACGTCTTCTTCGTGATCTCCGGCTTCCTCATCACGTCGCTGCTGGTGCGGGAGGCCTCCACCGGACGGCTGTCGATCGCGCGGTTCTATGCGCGGCGGGCGGTGCGGTTGTTGCCGGCGGCCGTTCTGGTACTGGTCGTCACGTTGGTGGCGGCGCGGTTCCTGTTGCCGGTGGTGCGCCTCGGATCGTTCGCGAAGGATGCGCTGTCGGCGACCGGTTATGTGGCGAACTTTCGATTCGCCTGGACCGGGACCGACTATCTGAGTGCCGATCAGTCGCCGTCGCCGTTCCAGCATTTCTGGTCGCTGGCCGTGGAGGAGCAGTTCTACCTGTTCTGGCCGTTGCTGATTCTGGCGCTGAGCCGCTGGAAGCGGATCCTGGCCGTGGTCCTCACTCTTCTGGTTCTGTCCTCGTTCGCGCTCAGCGTGACCGAGACGGCCCGGTCGGCGCCCTGGGCGTATTTCGGGCCGCACACCCGGGTTTGGGAGTTGGGTGTGGGGGCGCTGCTGGGCCTGTGGACAACCGCGAGAAAACGTCAGGGGGGTGTGGTTGACTCGGCCCCACCCAGAGGGCGGGGGTGGCTCGTGGAACACGGCCCATTACTCCTCGGCTGGACCGGCCTGGCCGCGATCCTCTTGGCCGCGATCCGATTCGACGACGCCACGGCGTACCCCGGCTGGCGCGCCGCCCTCCCGGTCGGCGGCGCGGCGCTCCTCCTGGCCGCCGACGGCGCCGGCGTCGGCCGCCTCCTGACCCTCGCCCCGATGCAGACCATCGGCCGCCTCTCCTACAGCTGGTACCTCTGGCACTGGCCGGTCCTGGTCATCGCCCCCGCCCACACCACCACGCAACGCCTCTTGGCCGCTGCCGGCGCCCTCGGCTTGGCCGCCCTCACCTACCGCTTCGTCGAGAGCCCGATCCGCCGCCTGCGCGACCGTCCGCGACAAGCTCTGACCCTCGGCGCCGGCCTGTCGGCGACCGCGGCCATCGTCGCGTGCGCCCTGGTGCTGCTCCCCCACGCGATTCCGGTCGGCGCGAAACAGCCCGACCTGCGGACAGCCCTCGCCGGGGCGGCCGATCCCGGCACCGCGCTGGCCGCTCTCATCGAGCAGAGCCGCGGCCTCGACATCCTCCCGGCCAACCTGCAACCCAGGCTCAGCCGGGCCGCCCGCGACCGCGCCGTCGTCTGGGACAACGGCTGCCACGTCGACGTACCGGTCACCGCGGCCCCGGACGGCTGCGTCTTCGGCGATCCGAACTCCACCACGACGGTCGTGCTGTTCGGCGATTCCCATGCCGCGCAATGGTTTCCGGCCCTCGACCTGATCGCCCAGCAGAACCACTGGCGGCTCGTCTCGCTGAGCAAGAGCTCGTGCTCGGCTGCCGATCTCCCGCTCTGGCACGACACGTTGAAGCGGCCCTACACCGAATGCGCGGCCTTCCACCGCTCGGCGGTCGCCCGGATCACCGCCCTCAAGCCGGCCCTCGTGGTCATCGGATCGAGCTTCAACTACCGCCCGGCCTACCCCGAGCCCGACGAGGGCAAGCAGTGGAAAACGGCCTGGGACCGCACATTCAGCGAGCTCAGCGCGACCGGCTCGAAGGTGGCGGCGATCGCCGACACCCCGTACATGAGCCAGTCGGTGCCCGAATGCCTCGGCCGGCCCGAGAATCAGAAGCACGCGACCAACTGCCGGCGCAGCCTGCATTCCGCGCTGCGCGGCCCGGTGCAACGACAGGTGTTCCTTTCGTACGCGACGAGCGGGGCGGCCAGAATCATCGACCCCATCACGTGGTTCTGCACCGACGCTTGCCCCACGGTGGTCGGCAACACCCTGGTCTACCGCGACTCCAACCACATGACCACGACGTACGCGAAAGCGCTGGCGCCGCTGCTGGCCGCCGCGCTCCCGCGCTAGGCCGTCTACCGCAACAGGTCGGCCAGGGTCGGCGGCTGGGTGCGGTCGACGATGATGGTGCGGGCCGTGTCGTGGTCGCGGTAGAGCTGGGCCAGGCGCCGGGTGAGCACGTCGTTCCACGACTCGTCCGGGCGGTGGCGGTCCCACGTCTCGCGGTCGGGCAGATATTCGAGCAGGACGCCCAGGTCGCGCAGCAGGCTGAAGGACGGGCTGTCGGTGACCACGACCGGGCGGTGGTCGGGGTTGACCAGCAGGCGCTGCCGCAACGTCAGCACGAACTCGCGCAGGCCGTCCTCGTCGAGGCCGATCAGCACGTACAGGTGGACCGGCGGCCGCTGGGCCGCGACCGGCGCCCTGGTCTTGACCGGCGGGGTGGTGCGGCGGCGGTCGCGCAGGCGGCGCAGCACCGCCCGGGCCAGCCGGGGCACCGTGTGCACCGGGTCTTTCACCAGCGAGACCAGGCCGAAGCCGAGCCGGTAGGACTCGCTGCCGAGGAGCCGGTCGGCCCGGCGCCGCTCGCGGGCGGCCTCCTTGCGGGACTCCTCGGCGTTCTGCTGCTCCTCGGCCAGCCGGCCCTCGATGGTGCGCAGGCGGCCGGCCATCGCGGCGAGTTCCCAGCGGGCCCGCTCCAGCGCGTGCCGGTTCCAGTCGACCTCGGGGATCGTCTTCTGCTTGTGCATCTCAGGCGTTTGCCCTCACCCGGGCGGTCAGCCCGCTCAGCCAGGCGGCGGCTTCGCCACCGCCGCTCCGGAACGCCAGCGCCCGGCAGCGCCGGATCAGTGCTTCCCGTACGGCCGGGCTCACCGCCTGGGCGAGTACGCGTTCCAGCTCGTCCGACGACGGGTCCTCGACGATCAGCGCCGCCCCGGCGGTCGCCGCGAACCGGGCCCGGCCGACCTGATCGTCCAGTTTGGTCTGCCGGTTGGGCAGGAACACCGTCGGCACCGCGAAGCCGATCTGCTCGTGGTACGAGTTGTAGCCGGCCGCGCTGACCGTCAGGTCGAACGCCCGCAGATAGCGGCTGACCGGATAGAGCTTGACCACCTTGGCCCCGGGCAGGGGCAGCAGCGGGCCGGTCGCGATCGCCGACTCGGCCATCACCAGCTGGAAGCCGTGGTCGACCAGGAACGTGCCGGCGCGCACAGCCGGCGACGAGATGTCGTCGATGTTTCCGGCCCCCAGCTGCAGCAGGGCCGCCGGACGCTCGTCCAGGCCGAGTTCCCGGCGCGCGGTCTCCCGGTCGAGCAGTTCCGGCTCGTCGAGGAAGGTGACCGGCCCGAACCGGTGCGCGGTCGCCCGTTCGGCCACGGTCGGGCCCTCGTCGGCGGCCTCGGCGAACTCGCCCGGCTCCAGCACGTAGTCGAAGACCTTGCCGGCCGCGATCCACTCGTCGCCGACGCCGCGCTGCCACATCGCCCGGCGCACCCAGACCCAGGTGACGCCCGGGTGGTCCTCGACCGCGGCGACGATGCCGTCGTGGGGCACGCTGTCGACCGCCACGATCTCGGGCCGGTGCAGCTCGATGAGGTGGGCCAGGCGTTCCCGCAGCAGCCGGGTCCAGCGCGGGCGGCCGGCGTCGAGCACCTTGCGGGACGGGATGTACTCGGTGAGGAAGCCTTCCCGGATCGCGACCGGGGCGGCGTACGACTGGGTGGCGATGACCGCCTCGAAGTCGCCGGGGAGCCGGCGGGCGATCGCCATCAGCCGGGAGAGGTGGCCCATGCCGGCGCCGTTGTCGCTCAGCATGAGGATCCGGTGCTTTTCGAACACCGGCCCCGGCTTCCGGCGCGGGGCCGGCACCGCGATCTTGGAACCGATGCCGAGGGCGGTCAGCCGGGTCAGGTGGGACTGGTGGCCGTAGCGGCGTTCGGCGAACTCGCGGGCCTTCCGCACGATCTCCTGATAGCGGTCGCGGTCGGCATAAAGCTCCTTCACCAGGCCGGGCGCCTCGGCGGGCGCGCAATAGAGGGCGGCGTCCTCGAAGCTCGGGCGGAAGTGCTCGCCCAGGATCACCGGCACGCCGCTGGCCATCGCCTCGAGGATCGTGCGGCCGAACGCCTCCAGCCACTCCGGGTCGTGGAAGTAGACGAAGAAGTCGATGGTGCGCAGGAACTCGTCCGGCCGCTCGGCGCCGAACCGGACGATGTCCCAGTTGCCGGGCTGCCGCCCGAGGCGCTTGACCGCGATCTCGCCGCCGCCGAGCACCCGCACCCGCAGGTCGTCGGTCTCCGGGTAGGCGGCCAGGATCTGCTCGGGGTCGCGCGGCCACTTCACCGGGTCGGCGCGGCCGTGGCGGCCGATCACCGGCACGTCGCCGACGAACGAGTCCCGGTCACGCCACCAGTGCGCCACGTCGATGATCTCGTGCCAGTCCCGGTCGGCCAGGCGGGCGTCCGGGGCGACCTCGAGCACCTGGTCGCGTACCTGGTCGCTGATCGGGGCCCACACCACGTCGTCGCCGAAGTAGCGGTGCACCCGTTCCCGGACGGCCGCGAAGTCGTAGTAGCGGTACGGGTTCTCGGCGTCTCCCGGCGGTTGGTTGATCACCATGACCGTACGGTCGGCGCGCACCCGGGGCGGGGTCAGCAGGTCCTCGGTGAAGATGCGCGGCTGCCGGATCAGCAGCAGGCGGGCGCTGACCGGCTCGTCCTCGCGGGCCAGCGTCGCCACCCCGTCGCGGATCAGGTCGCTGATGCGGGGGCTGAACGGCAGGGCCCGGGGCTGGTGCGGCGACGGCACATGCACCAGGACCGTGGACAGCGCCGCCTCGGCCTGCGCGTGCACCTCGGCGGCGATGCTCGCCGAGGTGCCGCCGGGATAGCGGAAGTCGGACAGGATCGCCACGTCGTACACGATGGTGGGCTCCTCGATCGTGGGCAGGTCCGTTCGGAACAAGTCGTGGGCAGGTCCGTTCGGAACAACGAGACCGCACCCGCTTCGCAACGGCTCCGCACCCGGCGTCCGGTAGTCAACCGGGCCGCAACCGAAGGGCCCCGCCAAGGCACCCGGGGAGGCGTCAGGCGGCCTCGCCCGGCGCCGAACTTGGTCGGTGAACCCGGCGGTAGCAGCCGGGCCGACCACCGCGGAAAGGCTCCGGAAAATATGCGTACCTCGATCATCAAGCGTCTGGCCCTGATCGCCACGATCCCCGCCACCCTGCTCAGCCTGGTCCTGGTCGCATCCCCGGCGCAGGCCGCGGACTCGCCGGCGAAGATCGCCGGCGACATCGCCTACCTGACCAACAAGCAGCGCGCGCTGCACGGGTGCAAGGCGCTCCGAAACGACGCCCGCCTGGCCGCGGCCAGCACCGGGCACTCGGCGTACATGGCGCAGACCGGCGCGTTCAGCCACACCGGCCGGGGCGGCTCGGACTTCGTCTACCGCGACAAGGTGGCGCACTACCCGCACCCGCTGGCCGAGAACATCGCCTACGGCTACCGCACCGGCGTCGATGTCGTGAAGGCGTGGCTGGCCAGCCCGCCGCACCGGGCCAACCTGCTCAACTGCAAGGCGACCACGGTCGGCGTCGGCGCGGTGTTCTCCGCTAGCGGGACGCCGTACTACACGCAGGATTTCGGCTTCTGAGCCGGTCGTAGGACAGCACGGCGTGTCTTCCGAGGGCCTCACCTTCCTGGGTGAGGCCCTCGATCGTCTCCACCCACTTGAGCAGCGCGGCCTGCTCGGCGGCCCGGTTCGCGTCGTCGAACAGGATCGTCGCCCGGTCGGCCAGCCGGCTCTCGAGCACCCGCATGGCCGGGTAGCGCGCGTCCGGGCCGGTCTTCTCCGGCGGGCCGTCGATGACGAGCAGGTCGACGTCGGTGAGGTCGGCGCAGGCGTCGACGTCGTACCAGGGGAAGGTGCGGCCGTCGAGGACGACCGGGCGCAGCGGGGCGTCGCGGACCTCGGCCACGTCGGTGAGGCCGTGCTGCTCCAGGGCCTCCCGCGTCTTCTGCGCGTAGCCGGTCTCGTGGTCGAGCGACACCAGCTTGCCGCCGGTCTGCTGCAGCACGTACGCCATCCACACTGTCGACGTCCCGCTGCCCAGCTCGAGCACCAGCCGGGGCTTGCGCGTACGCACCAGGTGCAGCAGGCCGAGCAGGTCGGTCGGGTTGAGCGCGAACCCGCCCGAGGACGGCATCGGCGCCCGCGCGGTGAAGTCCTGGAACAGCTGGAACAGCCCCTCGATCTCCCGGGTCTGCGCGCGCAGCAGGTGGTCGGTGCCGTGCGCGGCCGACTTCTGCTGGGCGGCCAGTTTGTCGGTCAGCTCGCGGTGCCGGTCGCCGGCGTTCAGCAGCAGCTCTTCGACCGCGCCGAGCACGCGCCGTTGCGTCTGCTCGAGGATCGTGCGGACGTCCTGCTGGGCCTTGCGATGCGCGGTGGCCAGGCCGGTCAGCCGGCGGGCGATCAGCAGCAGCCCGGCCAGCAGCCCGG
Source organism: Actinoplanes sp. NPDC051411 (assembly GCF_040682075.1). Classification (NCBI taxonomy): domain Bacteria; kingdom Bacillati; phylum Actinomycetota; class Actinomycetes; order Micromonosporales; family Micromonosporaceae; genus Actinoplanes; species Actinoplanes sp. NPDC051411. The sequence continues at coordinate 31,918 of NZ_JBFBAD010000075.1, forward strand.
CGAAGAACACGCCGAGCACCGTCAGCGCGGCGCCGAAGTGCCCGGTCAGCGCGGTGCCGGCGACCGCGGCACAGAGCACGGCGGCCCCGGCGACCAGCACCAGCTGACGACGGGTGAGGGTGCGCAGGCGCCCCATCAGCAACCTCCACGATCGGTCCGACACACCTCGTCAACGCCGAGGTGGAGAACCGGTTACGGACCAGGGCTGCCTAGCATGGCGATGTGAGCCGAAAGGTCGAGGAACTGAACCGGCGCCTGCTCCGGGCGCGGGACGCCATCGACCGCGCCTACGCCGAGCCGCTCGACGTCCCGGCCATCGCGGCCGTCGCCCACATCTCGCCGGCCCACTTCAGCCGCTGCTTCCGCGACGTGTTCGGGGAGACGCCTCACCGCTACCTCCAGCGGCGGCGGGTGGAGCGCTCGATGTTCCTGCTGCGCGAGACCGACCGCAGCGTCACCGACATCTGTTACGCGGTCGGTTTCTCCAGTCTCGGCTCGTTCAGCCGGACGTTCCGGGAGATCGTCGGGGAGCCGCCGTCGGCCTACCGGGCCGGCAACGGGCCGGTCGTGGTGCCGGGGTGCGTCCAGATGGCGCAGTTTCGGATAAGCGAGCAGGTCGCCGGGCGCCTAACCTGAGGTAATGATCACGAAACTGAACGTCGCCTCGATCTACGTCCTCGACAAGGACGAGGCGCTCGACTTCTACGTCGGCAAGCTCGGGCTCGAGAAGGGCAACGACGTCCGGCAGGGCGAGTACCGCTGGCTGACCGTCCGCGTCCCCGGCGCCGAGACCGAGATCCAGCTGGAGACTCCGGGCGCTCCGCTGCACGACGAGGCGACCGCGGCGCAGATCCGCGAACTGGTCTCCAAGGGCGCCCTGAACGGCCTGGTGCTCATCTGCGACGACGTGCGTGGCCTCTACGAGTCACTCCGGAAACAGGGCGTCACCGACTTCACCCAGGAGCCGGCCGACCACTTCTACGGCACCGACATGGGCCTGCGCGACCCGTTCGGCAACGCTATCCGCGTCCTCGAGCAGAAGTAGCGGAAGTAGGACAGAACCGCTGCCCGGCCCGCTGTTCGGCCGCCGTGTCGAAGGCCTGGTCGAAGCGTCGCAGCGAGAACGGCGTCGACGCGAACATCGCGAAGAACTCGTCCCGCAGCTCGCATCGGCGGGCCTGCCCGGCCGGGGTCGGGTCGAAGTCGGCCATCGCCTGGGCGAGCCGGTCGTCGAGGCGGGCCGCGGGCGTGTTCATCACGGTGTCGCGGAAGCGTTTGTTGGCTGCCGCCGACACGGTGCCGCCGAGGGCGAGCACGCCGATCAGCCCGGTCAGCAGCCACCGCTTCGGTGACATCAGGTGGGCGGCCGCCGCGATCAGCAGGGCGCCGGCCGGGGCGGTGGACGCGGTGTCCCGCCAGCCCTGGCCCCAGCGGTGAGCGGCGACGATCTGCTGCACGTCGGCGTTGAGCGCCCCGAGCGCGGCGCCGAGCACGAGCAGCGCGGCCGCGGTGACGGCCAGGCTCGCCGCTCCCCTTGCGTCCACAGGGGACAGTCGGGGAAGGTCGCGGACCGCGTGCACCGCCAGCGCGGCGAGCACCACCAGGGCCAGGATGAGTACCACACCGGCGATCCAGTGGTGATGACCCTGCACCGCGCTCTGCCACATCAGCGGCGGAAACCAGGCGGCCATCCGCTCGGGCAGGGTGGCCGCGACCGCGCCGCTCAGGTGCACGTCGGAGCCGCGATAGCAGGCGCCGGCCGCGCAGTCGCGGGCGATCACCACCCGGACGGCCACGAAGACCGGCAGGAACCCGAGCCAGAGCAGGGCGAGCAGCCTCGCGGACCCGCCCTGGGCGAGGCGGCGCCACGGTACGCCGAGCACGTACCGCCCCCGGGCCGCCGCCGCGACGGTCGCCAGCGGCAGGGCGAAGTACGCGATCTCGTTGAAGCTCGCGAGCGCCGCCCCGCCCAGCAGGAGGGGAACGATCCAGCGTCGGCGCACCGCCCGGTCCGGCGCTTTCCGGGCCACGGCCGCCGCCACCGCGAACACCAGCGCGGACGAGGTGAAGTAGAGCCCGCCGAACAGCACGACCGGACTCGACCGCCCGGCCGCCACGAACCCGGCCCCGACCGCGAACGGCAGCAGCGCGGCCACTGTGGACGGTGGGCGGCGCAAGACCGGCCCGGATGCGAGCACGCTCTCGGCCAGCACCAGCACGGCCAGGCTGAGCAGCACCGCGCCGACCATCTCGACCAGCCGGAACGCCACGTTGGCCGGAATCCCGAAGACGTCGGCCAGCACGTACGCGGCCAGATCGACCAGCTTCTCGAGCATCCGCCCCAGCGGCCGGAAGTTGCCCGCCTTCAGATAGCCGGGCAGCGAGTGGACGGTGTCGGGCACGATCCGCAGCGGGTCGTCCCGGAACAGCGCCCCGTGCCAGTAGATGTTGAACCGGTGGTCGGCGGTCGGCGCCAGCGCCACGATCGGCGACAGCACCACCAGTGGCACCGTCACGGCCCGCAGCACCGTACGCCGCCACACCGCCCCGACCTGCGGCCTCGCGACCAGAATCGGCTCGGTGCGCAGCGGAAGCGGAACGTCGACGATCGGTGCGGCCACGTTGCAGCCCAACGACCCCGCGACCACCCCGGTGACGGTCTACAGCAAGCGGGCCAGGGTCGGCGGATCGCGGGGATCGACCACCACGGCCCGGTTCGCGCCGTGGTCGCGGCACAGCTGAGCGACCCGCCCGGCCAGCAGCGACTCCCAGTCCTCGCCCGGGTCGTGCCGGGACCAGGTCTCCGGGTCGGGCACGTACTCCAGCACCACGCCCGGCACCTGCAGGCCGCGCAGCGCCGGCTGGTCGGTCACCACGACCGGGAGGTGGTCGCCGTCGACGACGATCCGCTGGCGCAGGGCCCGGACCAGGGCCTGCGAGTCGCTGCGGGACAGCCCGACCGCCACGTATAAGCGGGCCGAGGCCGGGGCCGGGTGCGCGGCCCGCCGGGTGCGCGACGGCGCGGCGGGCGGGCGCCGGCGCACCCGGCGGGCGGCCCGGCACACCAGCGCCGGCCCGTGGCGGACCGGGTCGCGGGCCAGCTCGGTCAGGAGGCGCCCGATCCGGTACGAGCGGCTGCGTCGCAGGCGCAGCACCAGGTCGTGCGTACGGTCCCGGTCCCGGACCGCCGCGTCGCGTTCGTCCTCGACGCAGCGCAACCGCCCGGTGAGCGTGGCCACCTGCCATCGAGCGACCGCGAGATCATCGGTGTCCAGCAAGGTCGGCCTCCCGTTCTTCCGATCGTCCGCGGCAGTGTCCGGCCAGCCAGAGAGCCGCGTCGGCGGCGCCGTTGCCGAACGCCAGCTCCGTGCACCGCCGCCGCAGCGCCGCCCGCACCGAAGGCTCGGTCAGGCGGTCCAGGGCGGCGGCCAGTTCGTCGTCGTCGGTGGCGCACAGGGAAACCCCGGCCGCATCGGCGAACCGGGCCCGGGCCAGCTCGTCGTCGTGCGCCGCGGCCGAGGGGACGAAGACCGTCGGCACCCGCGCCCCGATCAGCTCGTGGAACGACGCGTAGTCGGCCCGCGCGACGGCCAGGGTCGCGTCGCTCAGATCGGTGGTCGGCCGGAACCCGGGCAGCGACACCTCCAGACCCCGGCACAGGATCGTGTGCGCGTCCCGGGACCGGCGCGGCAGGCGCGACGGCAGGTTGGTGATCGGCGCGACCGTCGCCACCCCGGCCCGGCTGGTCGTGGTCCAGCCCTCGTCGCCGCCGGCCGCGAACTCGCCCGGCTCGAGGATGCCGTGGAACGAGGGCCCGCGCGCCGCCCAGCCGGATCCGGTGCCCCGCTTCCACATCGCCGGGCGCAGCCAGAGCCAGCGGGTGGCCGGGCAGTCGTCGAGCGCGGCCATGATGCCGTCGTGCGGCAGGCCACCGACCAGCACCGCGCGCGGGCCGTACAACGAGACCAGGTGCCGCAGGCGGTCCCGCACGAACGCGGTCCACCGGGCCGCCGGCACGCCCAGATCGGCCGCCGACGGGAGGTATTCGGTCAGCAGGCCGGCCTCGTGCGCGTCCGGCAGGCACGCCGATCCGGCCACGACGACCGGTTCCAGTTCGGGCGGCAGGTGGGCGGCGATCGCCCGGAACCGGTCCACGTCGTCGCCGACGAACAGCACCCGGCGGGGCTGCCGCGCGACGAGCGGGGCCGGCGGAACCAGGGGCCGCCGCCGGGCCACCACTCCGAGCGAGGCCAGGCGGGCCACATGGGACGCGCTGCCGTAGCGCTGGGTCACGAACGAACGGGCCCGGGCGACCAGGGCCTCGTACGCCGGCCGGTCCGCGTGCAGGCGGCGGACCAGATCCCGGACGCCCGCCGGGTCGGTGTAGAGCGCCGCCTCCCCGAACATGGCCCGGAAGTGCGGCGCCACGATGACCGGCACCCCGCTGGCCATCGCCTCGAGGATGGTCCGCCCGAACGCCTCGACCCAGTCCGGGTCGTGGAAGTAGACGAAGAAGTCGAGCGAGCCGAGGAACTCCTGCGGGGTCTCGGCCCCGAACTCGACGACGTCCCACGACGACGGGCGACGGCCCAGCCGGCGTACGCCGATCTCGCCGCCGCCGAGAAAGCGGACCTTGAGTTCCGTGGTGTCCGGGTAAGCCTGCAGCAGCTCACTCGGATCCCGCGGCCATTTCACCGGGTCGGGGCGCCCGTGGCGGCCGATGACCGGCGGCGAGCCGGGCGTGCGGCGCCGGTCGACCGCCCAGGCGGCGACGTCGATGATCTCGTGCCAGTCGGTGTCCGGCAGCGTCGTGCGCGGGGCCACCCGCAGCACGTTCTCCCGCACCTGGGGGCTGATCGGCGCCCAGACCACGTCAGGGCCGAAATACTTCTCGACCCGCTCCCGCACCGACGAGAACACGTAGTACCGCTCGTCGCCGGTCTCGTCGCCCGGCGGCTGGTTGAGCACGACGATCGTGTGCCCGGCGCGGATCGACGGGACGCGGGCCAGATCCTCGGTGAAGATGCGCGGCTGCCGGATCAGCAGGACCGCCGCGGTGATCTCCTCGTCGTCGTGGGCCAGGTCGGCCAGCCCGTCGCGCAGGCAGGCGACGATCTCGGCCTGGAACGGGCGGGCGTGCCGCAGGTGCGGGGACGGCACGTGGATCAGCACGGTGGTCAGACCGGCCGCGGCCTGGGCGCGGACCTCCGCGACGATGCTCGCCGAGTTGCCGCCCGGATATCGCAGGTCGGACAGGATGGCGACGTCGTAGGAGGTCATGGTCGGTCAAACGAGAGGAACCAAGGGGGCGATACGGACAATTCACCCGAGCGCTTGCCTCGTTGAACTCTCCGAGCATCAGTTCCGAGCGAGAGGCCGACCAACGTCCATGAGCGAACCGACAGCGCCGCACCCTCTCGCCGTGGCGGCCCTGCATGCCCGGTCGATCGCGGCCCGCGGACCACTGGCCCGCGCGGCCGGAGCGGCCTCACCGGCCGACATCGTCTCGGGAAGCGGAGTCGCCGACGCCGACCCGTGGGTGGCCGGCGAACTGGCCCGGGTCATCGCGCTGCAGGACCTGCGGGCCGACGACCAGGCGGACGCGCTGGCCATCCTGGCCCGGCTCCGGCGCAACGCCACGATCGGCCCGTCACACCAGGGCCTGCACGCCCAACTCGCGTTCACGGCCGGAGACCGCACGCTCGCGGCCACGCTGCTGGCCGAATACGCGGACGTCGCCGAGCCGATCCGAACCGCGCTCGAACTCGACCTGCGCAACCCCCACGCCGGCTACGCCGACGACAACCCCGGGTGGGGCGCGGGCTTCGCGAGACTGCTTCCGGCTCCGGGCGTACGCGTGGAAGACGGCCCCGGCGAAGCAATCGACCGTCTGACCACGGGCGGCGCGCAACGCATCGGACACCCGCGCCGCATCACCACCATCGTCACCACGTGGCGGCCCGACGCTTCGCTCCTCACCGCCGTACGCTCCCTGGTCGCCCAGACCTGGACCAACCACGAGATCCTGGTCGTCGACGACGGCTCGCCGGCCGAATTCGACGCCGTACTGCGGGCCGCCGCCGCGCTCGACCCGCGCGTCAAAGTGATCCGGATGGTCACCAACGGCGGCACCTACGTGGCCCGCAACGCCGGCCTCGACGCGGCGACCGGCGAATTCGTCACCTTCCAGGACTCCGACGACTGGTCCCACCCGCTGCGCCTGGAACGCCAGGTCGCCCCGCTGCTGGCCGACGAGACGGTCTTCTCCACCACCTCGGCCGGCATGCGGGTCACCCCCGACCTGCTGGTGACCCGGCCCGGCGTCCCGGCGACCCGGTCGTACAACCTCTCCTCGCTGATGATCCGGCGGGTGCGGGCGCTGACCGAGGTCGGCTACCTCGACCCGGTCCGCAAGGGCGCCGACGCCGAATACGTCGAACGGGCCCGCGCGGTCTTCGGCCGGCCCGCGACCCGGCACCTCGGAGGCGCCCCGCTCGCGCTGATCCGGCTCTCGGCGGGCTCGCTCTCCAGCGCCGACTACCGGGTCGGCTGGATGCACCCGGCCCGCCGCTCCTACCTGTCGGCCTTCCAGGCCTGGCACACCCGGATCACCTCCGGCGAAGCGAGGCCATTGCAACCCCGGGCGTTCGCGGCGCCGCGCCGGCTTCGCGGCGAGACCGGCGCCCGGGCGTACGACGTGATCCTCGCCGGCGACTGGACAACCGCCGGAGGCGCCGGAGCCGCGGGAACCGGGCAGTTGCGGGCCCTGACCGCGCGCGGCCAGCGGGCCGCCCTGATGCAACTGGACGCGCTGACCAACCTGCGCGACGGCCCCCGCAACCTGGACCCGGCCGTCCAGGACCTGATCAACGAGGGTGAGCTGACCCAGGTCGAACTGACCGACGACGTCCGCGCCCGGCTCGTCGTGGTCCGCTCCTCCCGCGTCCTCCAGCACGCCCCCGACCTGGCCGGCGGCGTACGCGCCCAGCGCGTCGTCATCGAGTCGTCGACGGCGTCCCGCTCAGCCGCGGCCGCCGCCCGCCGCCTGTTCGGCCGCCGGCCGCTGTGGGCCCCGGCCGGCCCGGACGGCCGCCGCCGCCTCACCGGCACCCTGGACACCGACCAGATCACCGGCGTCGACCTGCCCGGCACCGTCGACGCCACCCAGTGGCGGCTCGACCGGCGCGGCCCCCGAGCCGACCGGCCGGTGATCGGACGCCACTGCCGGGGCGGCCGGGCCGAGTGGCGCCGGCTACGGGAAGAACTGCCCGACACCGGCCGCCTCGACGTACGCCTGCTCGACGGCGCCGGATCGGCGCCGGGAGCCTTCGGAAGATTCGGCCCCCCGCGCAGCTGGCTGGTCTACGGGCCGGCCGAGGTCAGCCTGCGCTCGTTCCTCTACCAGGTCGACTTCTACCTGCACCTGCCCGAATCGGACGCCCCCGCCGACCCCGACCCGGACCTGCTGGCCGCCCTGGCCGCCGGCTGCGTGCTGGTCCTCCCCTACCGGTACGCGGCGACGTTCGGCGAGGCGGCGGTCTACTGCGAACCCGACGAGGTGGCCCAGACCGTGGGATCGCTACACGTCGACCGGAAGGCGCTGCGGGAGCAGAGCGCGCGCGGGCCGCGCTTCGTGCACCGCCACCACGGCCACGACCTGTACGCCGCCCGCGTAGCCCGTTTGGCAACCCGAGGATGACCGGCGTACTCCCGTTCTAAGAGTCATGCCGGGCGGCCCGCGTCCGATCTATCTGGGCACAACACCAGAGAGTTCGGACCGGCCCCCGCCGGTCCGATTGTCGCGGGAAGCCTCCCCTGCACCCCGCGACATATTGGCCCCTGCCGTCCCCCGCGGCAGGGGCCATTTGGCTGTGCCGCAACCCCTTCTATATCGACGTTCGTCTAGTCAAAAGGGGTGGTGACCTGCCTGTACGGTGGCAGTGAGTGCGAGGGGAGGCACTTCGTGAGCAGCACTGTCGGTGTCCATCACGAACAACTCGGCGCCGCCGCCGGGTCCTGGGGAAAGCTCGGCCCGGACGCGGTCGCGCTGGCCCAGCGCGTCGCCGAGGCGCTGACTGGCATGGCCACCGCGGCCGGGCACAGCGGGTTCGCGGTCGCGCTGGGGCGGGTCAACCAGCTCAACGCGCAGCGGTTGACCGAGCTGGACGCGCTCTACCAGCACATCCAGGACTCACTGGCGGCGACGGCGACCGAATACGCGACCAGCGACGGCAACGCCGCGCAGCGCGTCTCCGCAGCGGGGCGGCCACCGTCGTGAACGACACCGACGGAGGCGGCACCTACACGCTGCCAGCGCCGCCCGCGGGCGACCCGGCTGCCCTCTACCGGTACGCCGACGAGTTGGACGCGTGCGCGGCCGACTTCGACGGCCTGGCCGGCTCGACCCGCAGCACTACGGCGGACGTCCGCGACCGGGCGCAGTGGAGCGGGGACGCGGCCGAGGCGTACACGTCGTTCAGCACCGCGGTGGGCCGCCCGGTGGGCGAGGCGTCGGCCCGGTTGCGGGCGCTGGCCGCGGCCGCCCGCCGGCACGCCGCGGTGCTGTCGGCCGCGCAGCAGAAGGTCGCCGCGGCCAACCAGGCCGCGATGGCGGCCACCCCGCAGGAGGTGCCGACCGCGGCGGTCACCGCTACGACCGCCGCCGAACTCGCCCAGCGGGAGGTGGACGGGAGCGGCACGGCCGAGACGGCCGAGGCCGAGGAGACCGAGGCCTGGTACAAGACCTGGTGGGAAGAGAGCGAACCGGTCCGCGCGGCCATCGAGAAGGTGCTCGCGCCGCTCGATCTCGTCCTGGCCGACAAATGGCTGAGCGTGTTGCGGGAACACGCGGCCCAGCCGGGCGAATGGCTCGAGGACATCGACGACGGCCTGAAGGAAGTCGAGGAGCTTCAGTCCGAGGGAAAGCTGAGCGAAGCCGGCGCCAAGTTGATCGCCATGGCCAACCAGACCGAGAAGGCCGGCGACGACTTCGCCGATCTCAGTGGGCTGGTGCGGACGGCCTCGGGCAACCTCGGCGCGGTCCGGGGCATCTCGACGGGGCTGGGGGCGCTGGGGCTGGTCGCCGACGTCGGCATCGAGATCGAGCCGCCGGACCAGGGTGCCCGGGGCACGGTCGACCGGGTCGTCGCCGGGGCGAACGCGGCCGGCATCACGACGGCGCTGATCGCGGCGAACGCTTCGGCCGACTGGATTCCGGGGGTCGGGGAGGTGGTGGCCGGCGCCACCGGCCTCTATCTGGCCGGCGACTTCGTCTATGACCATCGCCAGCAGATCGCGCACGTCGCATCGGCGGCCGGGCACGCCACCGTCAGCGTGGCCAAGGGCATCGGGCACGCCATCGTGAAAGGTCTGTTCTGATGAGCGACATCCGGTGGTCCGGGGCCGACGTCCGCACCGACGAGGCGCAGCAGCTGATCGACCGGTCGGCCACCGACGTCGTGCCGCTGGCGATCGTCTCGGCGATGCACCTCTGCCTGGTGGGCGCTCAGGCGTACTCGATGTTCGACGAGGTTCCGGCCCGGGCGTACGGGAAGATGTCGCGCCGGAGACGGCGGCAGTTCGTAGAGGCCGGAATCCCCAGCCTGCTCGGGCGCGGGCTGCTGCTTCCGCCCGAGGACGGCGGCGACGAATATCCGGTGTCGCCCGAGTTCGGCCTGGTGCTGGCGGCGATGGCTGGGCCGCCGTTCGTAGCGGTGGCTCCGGCGGGCAACGGCCGGAGCCTCAAGGTCTTCCCGATCGCCGGCCCGGCCGAGCCGGTCCGGGCGATGGTGGTCGAGGTGCCGACGTCGGTGCCGCATCCCAAGCGCGACTTCGGGCCGTTGGGCGCGCTGTACGACTACCAGCTCATGTCCCCCCCGATGGCCGCGCAGTTGCTGGCCGAGTTCGTGATCCGCCCGGCCGCGGCTCCCAGGACGGTGATCGTCGTCCGCCCCGGCCGGGAGCCGCTCCAGCAGACCGTGACCGTCCGCGGGGACGGAACCACCGCCGGCCTGCTCGGCCCCGACGGGCAACCGGCCGGTGCACCGGTCGACAAGGCCGGCCTGGCCGAGGTCATCGGCGCCGCGTTCGCCACCGGCCCGGGAGATGCGGCTCGGTGAGCTACATCGAGAAGTACTGCGCGTTCAACGGCCGCTTCGTCGCCTGGTTTCTCGTCGTGCCGAACACGGCGTTGGTGCTGCTGCTTCTGCTCGGTGTCCGGAGCCATCTCTGGGCGGTCGCCGCGCCACTGCTCGGCATCGTCGGCTACCTCCTGGTCATCACGTGGACGATGGTCTACCGCAACTGGCCGACCGGCATCCGGGTCGACGCCGAGGGCGTACGGATCGGGGCGGTTTTGTCCAGGCGGGCGCGCCGGATCAGCGCGGTGCATGAGGCGTGGGGCCTGTTCAGCTGCCCGTGGGACGGCGTCGTCAGCATCACCGTGGCCGCCGAAAAGGCCGAGCTGGATCGGATCCGGCACGCTGTCGCGCTGGTGGCACCGACCAACCGGTGGGGCAAGCCGATGAATTCCCGGCTGCACAAGGGAGTGCTCACCGCCCCGTTCATGCGGGCGGCACTGGTCGTGCAGGTCGACCCCGCCCGGGCCACGGTGCCGGCCACCTCGGCGTCGCGGTTCTACGGCGGCCGGCGACACCTCGACTCCGGCGTCGAGAGTGCGATCTGGATAGTGCCGACGCGGCGTCCGCGGGAGCTCCGGCAGGCCGTCCAGCGGTCGCCCGCGTTCCGTTCCACCGCGCCCACGCTGCCCGAACAGCACCACCCGCGCCGTTATCACCTCTGATCAGCCCGAACGACCGGCCGGGACCGCCGTCCCGTAGGTCAGCGTCGTCCAGCGCCCGGCGAGCCGCCGCTGAGCGGTCAACGGAAACCCTCCGCCCTGTCGCGGCGCGACTGAAGGCGCCGGCACCTCGTCGACGACGACCGCCGCTCCGGACGCCAGGCGGCGTCCGAGCACGTGCAACGCGGGCGCCAGAGCGTCCGCCCCGGGCGCGACGGTCCCGTCGACCACGAGCAGATCGATGTCCTGCAGCCCGTCGAGGGCGTCCACGTCGTACCAGTCGACCGGTTTGCCGTCGACCCGCAGCTCGGCCAGCGCGGCATGCCGCACCTCCACCGCGGTCAGGCCGTGCGCGGCCAGCGTCGCCCGCGTCCCGGCGGCTCGCGCCTCGTCGTGGTCGACCGCGATCAGCCGCCGGTCCCCCCCTTCGAGTGCATAGCCGAGCCAGATCGTCGACGGCCCGCTGCCCAGCACCACGGTCAGACCGGGCTGCCGGGTCGCCGCCACGTGCACCAGGCCGAGCAGGTCGGTCGGCTGCAGGGCCGCGCCGGCCGGCATCGGCGCCCGCGGGGTCACCCGCTGGAACAGCTGGACCAGCGCCTCGATCTCCCGGCTCTGCTCGCGCAGCAGCAGTTCGGCGCCCCGGCCGGTGAGCCGTTCGGTGCGGGCCAGGGCCTCGGTCAGCTCCAAGTGCCGGTCGCCGGCGGCCAGCCGTTCGCGTTCGACCGAGGCGAGCACGCGGCGTTGCACCTGTTCGACGACGAGGCGCAGGTCGCGTACCGAATCCTGGGTCGCCCGCTGCACCCCGCCGATCCGCCGGGACAGGTGGATCACCCCGGCCACCGCGCCGGCCAGCAGCAGGGCGAGCAGGCAGGTGGCGACGGCCGCCTGCCCGATCATCGCGGCCACCGCGACGCCGGCGCAGATCACCACGCCGCCCAGCAGGCCCGCCAGCTGCCGCACGGACAGGCCGGAAAGCCGCTTCGCGTACCTCAGCGCCCGCCTCATGTTGATCTCTCCGATGGCGTCACAACTTCGCTAACGCGAAGGTCACCGACGTCGTTACGGCAGGTGGGGGAGGCTTGCGCCGAGCACGGGGCTGAGCATTTCGGCGTATGCACCGGTCAGGTGATTCGTGTCGCGATAGACGAGCAGGTTGCCGACGACCAGCGGGCAGTTGCGGCCGCACAGCCACGGCGTCGGGTCGACCACCGGCACCCCGTCCTTGCGGGCCGCGTCCCGCACCTCGGCCCGCCACGCCGGGTCGCGCAGCACGGTCGCGGCCGGCTCGGTGCAGGCCGTGATGTCGTGGCCGTTGCTGCCCAGGCAGTCGAGCGGATCGGTGCTCAGCGTCGGGGTGTCGGCGAGCAGCACCACGTGCTTGGTCGCTGCCTTGAGGCGCGTGAACAGCCGCGCCCAGGCGTCGGACCAGAGCCGGTCCGGGTCGGCCGGGTGCCCGACCAGCATTCCCGGATAGTTGGTGTCGGTGGCGATGACGACCATGTCCGGCCGGAGCGTGTCGATGCGGCCGAGCGCCCACGTGCGCCAGTCCTCGCATTCGGTGTAGCGGCGCTTCATCCAGGCGTTGCGGATCGTCAGGTCGGCGGGCAGGCACGAGCTGCGGGTCAGCGAGACCAGTCGCCAGTTGTCGCGCTCGGCCAGGTTCTCGAACGCGGGGAACCATTGCAGCGCGTGCGAGTCGCCGACCACGACGACGGTTCTGGTCGCCCCGGCCGGCCCGTAGGTGCAGGCCGGCTGCCGTACGGCGCTCGCCACGCTCTGATGGCAGCCGTCGGCCTGCGGTGTGAGCTGTTGGCGGGGTGCGGCGGTGAGCGTGGGCACGAGGTTGTCGGGCACCCGGCGTACGCCCTCGGCCGTATCGATGAGATGGCCCAGTTCGGCCGTCGGGTTGGTGGCGGTGCGCAGCGCCGCCCGGGTGTCCGGCGCGATGCCGCCGGTCGGCACCGCGGGCGGAAAGGCCAGCGCCAGTGCGGCAATGCCCGCGGTGGCCCCGGAGAGTCCGAGCCCGGTTCCGAGCCCGCGGGTCGGCTTCGCGGTGAGCGCCCGGCGATGCCGCACCGGGTTTTCCACCAGGTGGTAGGTCAGCGCGGCGAGCCCGAGTGCGGCGGTGCAGAGCCCGAGTCGTTCGCCGAGTCCGAGGTCGTGGCCGACCGCCGCCGGCCCGATGATCAGCAGCGGCCAGTGCCAGAGGTAGAGGCTGTACGAGTAGTCACCGATGCGGGTGAGCGGGCGCAGGCTGAGCAGCCTGCCCGGGCCGCCGGCGGCGATGACGAGGGCCGCGCCGAGCACCGGTGGGAGCGCCGCGAGCCCGGGGAACGGGGAGTCGTCGCCGAGCATGACGGCCGACGCGACGATCGCCGCCAGCCCGGCCCATCCGAGCGCTGCCTTGATCATTTGATGGTGTTCGGGGCGCGCCACAGACCACCCCCACCCCGTCTCGGGTGGGGCCGACTCTCCTCCCGGGGTCTGACGTTTTCTCGCGGTTGTCCACAGGGCGACCAGCGCCCCCACCCCGAGTTCCCAGGCCCGGCTGGGCAACCCGAAATAGGCCGCCGGGGCGTCCCGCGTCAACTCGAACGCGCTGTAGACCAGCGACCCGGCCACGAGCACCGACAGGACACCGGCCAGCGCCCGCAACCGCCCGAAGAACAGAACGACGACGATCAGCAACGGCCAGCCGAGATAGAACTGTTCCTCCACCGCCAGCGACCAGAAATGCTGAAACGGCGACGGCGCCGGATTGGCGAAGTAGTCGGTGGCCACCGCGGCCAGCCGCAAATTGACGGCATAGCCCGCCGCCGAGAGCGCGTCATAGGCCAGCCCGGCGATCCGGGCCGGCGGCAGCCAATGCCACGACGCCGCCAGCGTCACCACGGAGACCAGCGCCGAGGCCGGCAGCAGCCGGACCGCCCGCCGCGCATAGAACCGCGCCAACGACAGGCGCCCGGCGGCCAGCCGCTCCCGGAGCAGCAGGCCGGTGATCAGGAAGCCGGAGATCACGAAGAAGACGTCGACCCCGACATAGCCGCCGGCCAGCCCCGGCACCCCGGCGTGCGAGAGCACCACGAGCAGCACCGCGACGGCCCGCAGCCCTTGGATATCGGGCCGGTGCCGGGCCGGCGAGGCGATCGGCCCGGCCTTCGAGGCCGGTCGGGCGGGCCGTACGAGGGTGCCGATCACACCATCGGTAACGGGCGCCCGGCAGCCGTCGTTACGGGAATCCGCTCGACCACCGCGGCCGGGTCATGCGCCCGCGCGACCACCGCCCGGGCGCGACGGCTCTGCTCGGCGAAGAGCACCGGATCGGCCCGGTAGCGCGCGACCAGGTGCGGCACCTCGTCCGGCGTGCAATAGACCGCCGCGTCGCCGTAGAGGTCGGCGAATCGCTCCAGGGTCACCACCACACATCCCATCGCGGCCGCCTCGAGGGCCGGCCGCGAGTAGTGCTCGGCCGCTCCGGGCGGCGGGAAATGCAGATAGAAGTCGAGCTGGTGCAGGAACGGCCGCGCCCCGATGTCGGACGCCTCGTAGCCGAGCCATCCGCGGGCCAGGGCGATGTTCAGCATGTCGCGGGGCCGGTCGGGCAGCCGCACCCGGATGTCAGCCTCGGGCAGCCGGCGGCACACGGCCAGGGTTTCGGCGACGTCGGAGGGCCAGTTCGCGGCGTCACACAGATCGACTCCGGCCAGTACCGGCCCGCGCGAGGCGCCGGACCGCTCCTCGACCCAACCCGGTGGGATCAGCACGGTGGGCCAGTCGCGCTCGTTTTCCGTACGCGATCGGGCCCGCACCCCGGCGTCCTGAGTGACCCATTCGGGGTCGGTTCCGAAAAGCCGTCGCGCGGCGGCGGAACAGGTCGCGGGCTCGTAGCGCCGATCGGTCCCGTCGGCCCGGGCCGGGGCGCGATCGGCCACCACGATGACCCGGCCGGCCGTGATCCCGCTCCGCATCCCGTCCGTGAACTGCAGCACCGCCGCCTGCCGGACCAGTGCCACCTCCGCCCGCACCGGGTCACCGGCCGCGACCTGGGCGATCGTGCCGTCGTTGATCATGTCCTGCACCGGCGCGGCCAGCGGGATCCGCTTGAGGTGGACCGCCCGGTACGACTCCAGCTGCAGCACCGCCACCCGGAGCCCGGCCGCCGCGCACGTGCGCATCTCGTCGATCGCGGTCCGCTGGGCGCTCTCCAGAAAGCGCCAGTCCGCGACCACCACGAGGTCGAACTCGAAGTCGGCCGGAGAAGAGCCGAGCAGATGGGCCGGGGCCGCGAACGGCCGCTCGCCGCCGTCGGCCGGCCGGTAGGGCGAGACCGCACCCGCACCGATCAGCTGGTGCCAGCGCAGGTAGGCCGAGCTGTAGGCGGTCCGCCCGGGGTGCATCCAGTGCGGCTTGATCTCGGAGCGGGACAGCGACCCGGCCGACAGGCGGATCAGCGCGAGCGGGGACGCCGACTCCAGGTGGCGTACGGCTCGCGGGCCGAAAGTGGCCTGCATGCGCCCGATGTATTCGGAGTCGGCGGCCTTGCGCACCCGGTCGAAGTAGCCGATCTGGTTCATCACCACCGAGCGCCGGAACAGCAACGAGGACGGGTTGAACCGCCCGCTGCGCACTCCGGGCCGGGTGAGCAGCAGCTGGTCGGTGACGGCCAGACCGTCCGAGGTGGTCGCGACCAGCCGCCGGTCGGCGAGCAGCGGCTTGACCTGCAACTCGAGCCGCCGCGGGTGGGACCAGTCGTCGCTGTCCTGGAACGCCACGAACTCGCCGCCGGCCGCGTCGAGGCCGGCGTTGCGGGCGGCGTAGGTGCCGCTGTTCCCGGGCAGCCTGACCAACCGGATCCGCTCGCCCATCGCGACCGCCCGGGCCAGCACCTCGTCGTACTCCCCTCCCGAGGCGTCGTCGACGATGACGATCTCCACGTTGGCCCAGCTCTGGGCCCGGATCGACGACACCGCGGTGAGCAGCCCCTGGTCGGGCCGGTACGCGGTCACCACGACCGACACCCGGTGCGGCGTCTCGATCTTCTCCACCGGCGCCGCGGTCAACCGGTCGAACGGCTCGTGCTGCCGCTGCTCGCTCAGTTCGATGACCGGGGGCGGCAGCAGCCGCCGGAAGGCGTCCAGCCACGGCCCGGCCGGCCGGTCCCCGGCGAACGGGTTGAGCAGGTCGATCTCGAGCCCGGTCCGGGCCGGGTCGCGGATCTCCCGGTAGTCCCGCAGCAGCCGCCGGGCCGCCTCGGGCCCGCGGTAGGCGAGCGTCAGCTGGGCGTGCAGGGCCTGGTTGGCCGGGGTCAGCGCGCGCCCGCCGAGCGCCCGCCGGATCAGCTCGTAGAGGGCGAGCGCGTCGTCCCGGTCCTCCGGCAGCTGTTCCTGCAGCGCGATCGTCTGCGCGACCGCGGCGAGCAACCCCGAGTCGGTGCTGCGCCGGATCCGGCGCAGCCACCGGCGGTCGCCGGCCCGAGCCGCGGCCAGCAGTTCCTCCAGCGTGCCGGCGTCGCCCGATCCGGGCTGACCCAGCGCCGCCCGGGCAAGCAGCCGGCGGGCGTCCAGCGACCGGTTGCGGGACGCGGTGGCGGTCAGCGCCAGTCGCAGGCCGGAGCCGATCACCCGGATGTGGTCGTCGAGCAACCCGTCGGACATGCCCGGCTCAACGCCCGCGCCGCGTCTTCGGTGACGCTCTATACGGCCGCCAGGACCGCGGCGCCCACCCGCTCCCGTTCGTCCGCGTCGGCCCACGAGCCGACGAGGTAGAACGCGTCGACCACGTCGCCGCCCAGCGTGGAGATGCGAGCCGCCCGCACCTCGGCCCCCGCCTCGTCGAGCGCGGTCGCGACCCGGTAGAGCAGCCCGGCCGAGTCGGCCGCCCGCAGTTCGAGCACGGCCGCGTCGGTCGCCGCGTCACGCTGCCAGACCACCCGCGGCGAGGCGGTGCCGCCGCGGGCGCTCATCGCCCGGGCCCGCACGCGCTGGGTGACCGAGACGTCGCCGGCCGCCACCCGGCGCAGGTCGGCCGCGAGCGCCACCGGTTCGTACGCCGACCCGTAGCGCGGCTCGGTGTAGAACTCGACGATCGCCCGGCCGTCGACCGTGGACGTGTTCGCCCCGACCACGTCCAGCCGGTGCATGGCCAGGCAGGCCGCGATCGCCCCGAGCAGGCCGCGCCGGTCGGCCGCCGCCACCGCCACCCGGTCGCCGTCCAGGTGCACGGCCGGCAGGTCGCCGGTGAGCAGCTCCGGGTCGGGGTCGGGCGGCGACGGTGGCCGGCCCGTGTCGAGCAGGGTGTGCACGCGGCTCACCAGCTCGGCCATCAGCCGGCCCTTCCAGTCCGACCAGGCGGCCGGCCCGGTGGCCCGCGAGTCGGCCCGGGCCAGCGCGTGCAGCAGGTCGAGCGTGGCGGTGTCGCCGACCGCCCCGGCGACCGTCGTGATCGTCACCGGGTCGCTCAGGTCGCGCCGGGTCGCCACATCGGGCAGCAACAGGTGCAGCCGCACCAGCTTCTCGACCGTCGCCACGTCGGCCGGGGGCAGGCCGATCCGGCGCGCGATCTCGGCCGCGACCGGGGCGCCGACGATGCTGTGGTCGCCCGGCAACCCCTTGCCGACGTCGTGCAGGAAGGCGCCGATCAGCAGCAGGTCGGGGCGGTCCACCTCGCGGGTGTACGCGGTCGCCTCGTACGCCGCCTGCACCAGGTGGCGGTCGAGGGTGAAGCGGTGCACCGGGTGGTGCTGGGGCAGGCTGCGCATCCGGGCCCACTCCGGCAGCCAGGCGTCGATCAGCCCGTACCGGTCGCAGGTCTCCCAGGCCGGCAGCAGGCCGGGACCGGAGCCGAGCAGCGAGACCAGGGAGGCCCGGGCGGCCGGCGGCCACGGGTTGGGCAGCGGGGGCGAGAACGCGGCCAGCCACTCGCTGGTGGCCCGCGCGATCGGCAGGCCGGTGGTGGCGGCCGCGGCGGCCACCCGCAGCGACAGGCTGGGGTCGGGCACCGGGCCGATGGCCGTGCGCGCGAGCACCAGTTCGCCGTCCTGCTCGACCACGTCCCGCGCGACCGGGCGCCTCTTGCCGGGTGACTGGCTGCTCGGTGACTGGCTGCTCGGTGAGTGGGCGCCGCGGCGACGGCCGCTCCGGAGCCGGTCGACGGCCCGCCAGGCGTCGTCGACCGCGTGCGCGATCGTGCGGGCGTCACCGGCGACCCGGCGCAGCAGCGCATCGCCGTCGTCGAGTTCGAGCAGCTCCGCCACCGCGTCACGCTCCTGGGCGACCAGCCGGTCGACCCGGCGGCCGACGGCGAGGTGCAGCGCGTCCCGTGTATCGAGGAGGCGGAGGTTGGCCGCACGGACCACCGGGCGCAGGGTGTCGGCGATGCCGGCCCGGCCGATGCCGCGCAGGATGGTCACGTCACGCAGGCCGCCGGCCGCCTCCTTGAGGTCGCCCTCGAGGAGGAAGGCGAGCTCACCGTGCGAGGCCCACCGGGCCGCCGTCAGCTCGCGCAGCTGCGGCATCAGGCGTACGGCGGTGCGCCTCCACTGGTCGGCCGCGGCCGAGATCAGCTCCCCCGACAGGGCCGGGTCGCCGGCCACGTGCCGCGCGTCGAGCAGCCCGAGCGCGACCTTGACGTCGTCGTGGGCGACCGAGAGCGCCTCCGGCAGCGTGCGCACGGAGTGGTCGAGGGCGACCTTGGCGTCCCAGATCGGGTACCACATCGCGGACGCGATCCGGTCGATCCCGGCCGTCCCGTTGTGCAGCAGCACCAGGTCGACGTCGCTGTAGGGGGCGCAGTCGCGCCGGCCGAGCCCGCCCACCGCCAGCAGGCTGACGCCGGGCAGGTGGCTCGGGAAGAGCCGGGCCAGCCACGAGTCGAGCGCCCCCCCCCCGGTTGGGCCGGCGGGGGCGGCCCAGTGGGTGGGGAGTGTTTGGTACCAGCCGCCGGCCCCGCGGGGCGGGGGCGCGGGGGGGGGTCCCCCCCCCCCCGCCCCCCACGGCATTACAACGAGGAGGGCGGG